>CAIMHL010000485.1 GCA_903840825.1 uncultured beta proteobacterium | reverse complement strand
GTCATGCCACCAAACAGCACATAGACCATCATCAACGCACCCACAATATAAAAGTTGTTTTTGCCATGTCCATTTGGACACGTCTTTCAAAATTGCAGCGGTCAGGTCATCAAACTCGCTGTTGGCGCGGCGAAGTTAAATTGCCGTGGTGACGATGGTGAACACAATGACGCCCATCCCGATGGGAATGCCCAAAGAGGTCACGCCGGCGCCTATAGCTTGTGCCCAACACGGCTTGTTGAATGCGATCAGCGAGATGTAGCCTTAGTAGGCGAACATCATGAGCATGGTGGGGAGCCAGCCGAAGCTGTTTCGCTTGGACTAGAGCTCTAGGTACGTGGGGTGGGTTTGGATTTTTTGGACAACAGAATCACTCATGTGAACCGCCTTGTTAATGGGTTGTATCGAGTTGCGAGGCATGCATACAAGCGCATTTGGTCATCGTGTCAATAAGGACTGACCATGCCCTCACAGGCTTTGTTTAATTAAAGAATTACCCTTGAAAACTGATCGGTTAAAAAAACATTAAATTTTTTATCAGGCAACTTTCAACGTGAGACGTGCATTTTTGTTGTGTTTAGGCATCATTTCAATGAAATATTCCGCATCATGAAAATGCACACAAGGGTAACTACCAAAGAAAAAGTTGGCCAAGCGGCGGCACTTTTTCGCCCCATCTCTTCGTCAGAATCACGTCAGCCCGGCATCGGATATTCATGACCCGATGCCATCCTTGGCATTAACTGTTAAACATTTTGGAGACATAAATATGGCAACAGCAGCGGCCGCCCGGCCAATGACAGCCGAAGAGAAGAAGGTTATCTTCGCTTCGTCTTTGGGTACTGTTTTTGAATGGTATGACTTCTACCTTTACGGCTCACTCGCAGCCATTATTGCGAAGCAATTTTTCAGCGGTTTGGATGAAGGTTCGGCCTTTATTTTTGCGCTGTTGGCTTTTGCTGCAGGCTTTATTGTTCGTCCATTCGGTGCTATTTTCTTCGGCCGTCTGGGTGACATGATTGGCCGCAAATACACCTTCTTGGTCACCATTTTGTTAATGGGTATTTCCACGTTTGTCGTGGGTGTCCTGCCCAATTACGCCACCATAGGCGTGGCCGCTCCGGTGCTCCTGATTCTGATGCGCCTGCTGCAAGGCTTGGCACTGGGCGGTGAGTACGGCGGTGCAGCTACGTATGTGGCTGAGCACTCTCCGCATGGTCGTCGTGGTGCCTACACAGCCTGGATTCAGACCACGGCCACTCTGGGCCTTTTCCTGAGCCTAATGGTGATTCTGGGTACACGCACCATCATCGGTGAAGTCGCATTTGCCGATTGGGGCTGGCGCGTGCCGTTCCTAGTCTCTATTCTTTTGCTGGCAGTGTCGGTCTACATTCGTTTGAGCATGAACGAGTCGCCCGCTTTTGTTAAAATGAAAGCAGAAGGCAAGACGTCCAAGGCACCGTTGTCCGAGTCTTTCGGTCAGTGGAAGAACCTGAAGATCGTGATTTTGGCGCTGTTCGGTCTAGTGGCCGGTCAGGCTGTTGTGTGGTATTCGGGCCAGTTCTATGCCTTGTTCTTCCTGACGCAGGCACTTAAGGTTGACGGCGCTACGGCCAATATCATGGTGGCTATTTCCCTGATCATTGGCACACCGTTTTTCGTCGTGTTCGGCGCTTGGTCTGACAAGATTGGCCGCAAGCCCATCATCATGGCTGGTTGCTTGTTGGCTGTGGTCACCTACTTCCCCGTGTTCACTGCTTTGACCAAGGCGGCCAATCCTGACTTGTATGCCGCCCAGCAGGCGAACAAGGTTGTCATCACTTCGGACGACAAGGAGTGCTCGTTCCAGTTCAATCCAACGGGTACCGTCAAGTTCACCAGCTCCTGTGACATTGCCAAGCAAGTGTTGGCAGGTTCTTCGGTGAGCTACGAGAACGCGGCAGGTCCTTCGGGCGCGCCCGCCACCATCAAAATTGGCGAAACAGTGATCACCAGCTACAGTTCCAAAGGCCTTCCAGCTGCTGAAGCTAAAGCCAAAGGTGATGCGTTCAAGAAAGACGTGGCTGCTGCTTTGAAAACAGCTGGCTACCCAGCCAAGGCTGACATGGCCAAGTTTGACAAGGTCACTGTAGTTGCCATCCTTACCTACTTGGTGATTTTGGTCACGATGGTTTACGGTCCTATCGCCGCCATGTTGGTGGAGATGTTCCCCACCCGTATTCGCTACACCTCGATGAGCTTGCCTTACCACATTGGTAACGGCTGGTTCGGTGGCTTGTTGCCTACAACGGCTTTCGCTATCGTGGCGCAAACCGGTAATATGTACAACGGCTTGTGGTACCCCATCATCATTGCCGGTATGACATTTGTCATCGGCATGCTGTTTATCAAAGAGACCAAAGACGTTGACATCTACGCCAACGACTAATCTCGTGTAAAAAATTTCCAGGTGCGCCTCTTTGGGGCCACCTGACTTAACAAAGAGCCCTCGCACAGAGGGCTCTTTTTTAAGTATTTGACATTAAACTTTAGGACTTGATCATGTGGAAAATTGCAGTGGGATTCGCGGTGTTTGCAGCTTTGGCGCTCTTTATTTTGAGCAAGGGCGGCGACATTGACATGGGCGGCGAAAAACACGGCGCTGAAGCCATGCACGTCCCCGAGGCTGCTGCGCCTGCATCAGCCCCAGCCAGCGCCAGCAAATAATCAAGGCCTTGGGGTCAAAATCCCCAAGACCCCATGTTCGCGTGCGGCAAGTTGATTTGCCTAAAATGTCTGGCCTCTACAGGAAAGACATCAAGACATGCCACACGGTCTCATCCGCATTCGCGGCGCTCGCCAGCACAATCTCAAAAACATTGACCTCGACATCCGCACCGGCGAG
>CAIMHL010000484.1 GCA_903840825.1 uncultured beta proteobacterium | reverse complement strand
ATCGGCTGGGTCAACCAACAGATCCAGGTGGGCAATACCCATTAACTGCTCCAGTTCCTTGGGCGTAAAGGCGGCTTGAGCCGGTCCGCGACGGGCCATCAGCACCACCTCGTCAACCGAACTCATTTTGAATTTCACCAATGCTTCATCTGCCACATCCGTTTTCGCAAGTTGCTTGGGATCAAGCACCAGCATGCGCGCGATATCGAGCGCAACGTTGCCAATACCTACAACAACCGCCGTTTGCTCGGATAGATCCACAGCGAGATCTGCGTGGTCAGGGTGGCCGTTGTACCAGCCAACAAAGGCCGAAGAGCCGAAGGTGTTCGGCAAATCGGCTCCCGGAATCGCCAACTCGCGGCTGCGTGAACCACCTGTGGCATAAATCACGTTGGTGTAGTTCTGCAACAGGTCTGCACGCAGCAGGTCACGGCCGATTTCAACGTTCCCAAAAAAACGAAAACGGGAGCTCTGCGCGATGCGCTCAAAACCGTAAGAAACAGACTTGATGCGTGGATGATCCGGCGCCACGCCATAGCGCACCAAACCAAACGGTGTGGGCAGGCGTTCAAACATATCCACCTGTGACGACGGCATCTGTTTCAACAATTCTTCGGCGGCGTAAAACCCCGAAGGTCCCGACCCAACCACGGCGAACCGTCCAGCGAAGGTGACCATGGGTGATGTCGCCACATTCCGCCCGATGCTTTCCCGAATCATGAGATAGATCTGAGATTTTTCCGCATTGATGGCGATGAAATTATGCATCGCGTCCGGCACTGCGCTTTCGGGGAATATGGCCTGTTCAGGGCACGCGCTCAGGCAGGCATTGCAGTCAATGCATACGTCCGGATCGATGTAGAGCATCTCCGGGCCTTCCCGAAACGCATCGACCGGGCAAACGTCCACGCAACTCGTGGCCTTCTTTCCGATGCAGGATTCAGTAACTACGTAGGTCATTGACTTATACGGGTTCGCGCTCAAGCAACTTCGGGCATCGAACCTGAAGCATATGGGAAGAACCGGTGGCGCAGTCCTTCCCGGTGGAACGGCACCCAGGCGTCTTGCGGTTGAGCCAGGCGATCTGCTATAGCGTACAGAACCTGAGGATCGTACCCAAAACCAATGTGGCTGCAAGTGACCTCAATATTCTCAGCCAGTTTCGATTTGCGAACGGTGGAGCAAGGCCATGCAACGATGCCGTCACTGCGGCTATAGATGGAGGTGATAGGGACCTGCAACGGTTGCATACGTTGGTTTATGGCTTCAGGTGCCAGGTCGATTGCTAGACGCTTACGGTTGAGTAGTTTGTATAAATTCCACGCGCGTGTGGCCTTGTGGTTGCCGCGTAAAGGGCTGCCTAACGTAATCACGCAGCGTACCAGATCAGCGTTGTTGCGCGCGGCTTCGCGTGCGATGACGCCGCCCAGACTCCATCCGATTACGCTGACCTTCTTCTGGTTCAGCTTAGATATTTCCTCTATCCGTCGAGTCATCTGGATCATGGTTTGATCTGTGATACCTCGATTGGTACCTTGGCCCCACCCGTAGGGAATATAGCCTTGTTTGCGCAAAAAGTAGCGCAGTGGAAGCGTGTTCGCATCAACCCCGCAGAAACCAGGAATTACCAAAACCGGGTGGCCATCGCCGCGCGGCAACCGCCTGAGCCAGGGGTACGCCATCATGCCAGCAATAAATCCGCCGATGCTTCGGAACTCGGCAAGACCTAGCCAAAAAGAAGGGGGGGCGCTAGGTTCATTGTGGTCAAAATCAATGTTTTCTGGATGCTTCATAGTGCTCAAGTATCAGGCCCACAGTACCGGGCCGGGCCTGCGGTACCAGTCATCAACCAGCGGCGCCAATGCAGTTTCAATTCGGCTGCGTTTGATCTTCATGGTAGGCGTTAGGAAACCGTTTTCAATCGACCACGGCTCGCGGGCAACCACCAGCATTTGCAAGCGCTCGTGGCCAACTAATGCTGCATTTATTTCCAAAAGAAGTTGACTTAATTGAGACTCCACGTTGGCCCGCACCATCGGGTCAGAAACCTTGGGGCGAAGGTTCTCATCCAGCACAATAACCGCATAGGCCGCCGGTTGCCCTACGCCGGTAACGATGGACGACTCGACCATGGGGTGTGAGTTCAGACGGTTCTCGATTGGAGCAGGCGCCACGTATTCGCCTTTTGCAGTTTTGAAGAGTTCCTTTACGCGCCCTGTGATGCGCAACTGGCCATCTGCCAGTCGCTCACCGCGGTCTCCGGTGTGGAAGAAACCGTCATCGGTGAAGCTCTCGCGGTCCAGATCAGGTCGTTTGTAGTAGCCCACCATCTGACCAGGCGACTTGATCAAAATTTCACCGTCATCCGCAATGCGCACCTGCACGCCCGGTGCCGGCAAGCCAACACACCCGGGCTCCTTGTGCAGGTCATCGGTACTGTGAGAGTACGCACAGTCCTCGGTCATGCCGTAGCCCTCAATCAAGTTGAGCCCAAGCCTCCGATACCAGGCCATCAACGATGGCGGGATAGGTGCCGAGGCGCTGGCGGCTATGACGACACTGTCCAGACCCAGCCCCGCAAGCACCTTTTTTCCTACCGCTGTGGCCGTGGCCGGGTTGTCCAGCAAGGCGTCAAGCTGCGTGGGCGGCATGCCGGCAAAAACGCCTTGTTGAAATTTGAGCCACAACCGCGGTACAGAGTAAAAAATGTTGGGGCTTGCACGGCGCAAATCTGCTACAAAGGTCGCCAAGGTATCGGCAAAGTAGATATGCCCCCTGCCATCTTGTAGAAAAGCCGTTTCGACTCCAAAACGTTCGTAGGCGTGCGCCAAGGGCAGGTATGACAGCATGCGCATAACGCTGCCTTCCCCCAGCCGCTTTAAAGCATCGGCGTTGCGGAACTCAGTCATGCGGGTAATGCGCTCGAAGCTGTGCATCACACCTTTGGGCTGGCCGGTCGAGCCCGAGGTGTACATCAACATGGCCAGGTCGCTGCCCTGGCGCTCTGGCCGACCGGCCAGCGGTGCGGTACGAGCGATGATGTCACTCCAGGTCGGGAAACCCGTCTGCGGGGCCAAAGGCAGCTCAATGCAGGGCAAATTCGCAGGCACGCCGTCAGCTTGTTGCGCCCATCCGTCCAACTTGCCGATAAACAGCAGACTGGCTTCGCTATGGTCGAGTACAAAGCGAATGTTTTCTGCTGTTTCGGTGGGAAAAATGGCTACAGTAGTACCACCCGCCATCCAAATAGCCAGCTCGGTCATGACAAAGTGGGCGCTGTTTTTGGCCAGCAGCGCAACGCGTGCGCCTGGGGCGAAGCCTAAACTGACAATGTGTGCAGCCATTCGCCGGGACTCATCCATCATCTGGCCCCATGTGTAGTCAAGCACCGTGTTGTCACCTATCGGCTGGGTCAAAAACACTTTGTCAGCGTGCGCTTCTTCGTGGTCGTAAATGTAGTCAATGATTAGCTTGGTCATTCGAGTGTCTCTGGATGGTTTTGTTGTTGTCAAGTGTTACGGAAAAAATCTTAATGCTTTTGCTTCGCTTGAGCAACTCAGTTGACTGCCTTGAACTGTGACAAGTGATTGGCAATATGCATTGCATGGGCATGTTCGTAGGCCTTTTTGTCCAGGGCCCCATACGCAAAGTGGGGTTGCAGCGGATTGGTCCACCTCCTGAAACTGGCTATCGAAGCTCGGAGACGCGCCAACGCGGCATCTGGAGGAGACGCAACTGGTAGGGTGGGCGACCCGGGAATTGGTTCTGACAGATCATGCGTCATTCGGCCACGCCAAGTGAAGACTGCAAGGGCTGCCACGCCAACAGTGCTTTGAAATATTCTTGACCTCGACTCAGGAAAACCGACCATTGAGTACTCAATGCTTTGTGAACAGTGCAACAAGGTTTGTGTCCACGTCCAGATAGATCCAGAGTCAAGCGCCTTGGCCGCAACAAGTTTTTT
>CAIMHL010000483.1 GCA_903840825.1 uncultured beta proteobacterium | reverse complement strand
TCTTAGCAAATAAGCAAGGCGATCTATGGGGCTCAACCGGGCTCTTTATGTTGATGGCAATTGTCGGACGACTGAAGTCACGTGCCGAATTGAGTTGGGAGGGTCCGCGCGACCAGTTTGGCTCACCTCCGCTGATCATGAGTTCCGGTGTGGACCGTGGATGTGATCCGGGTGATGCACAGTGACCCGCGCTCTTTCGATCACGCTTGCTTGTGCTGGCGAGTCACTGGCCATAGTGATACCGACGATTGTGCTACTTGCAGTTAACCTGCCAGGCAGTATCGCCCTCTATATTTTCGACGAGCTACCACCCATGGGTTCCTATTGTCCAAGACGGCTCGCGGGCGGTTTGACGGTTGTTCGAGTTTGGAGGGAACTCCAATGGGCGGTGTAGATCATGAACGGCCTACTAGAGGCCGATCCTTCGCGCAAAGTGCGGGATCTCAGGCTGTCCATTCGCAGGTCATAACCACATCGCTGCGTGATTCTGCTGTGTCTGGCGGTGTTTGGTCGCTAGCCCAGGTGATAGCAAACAAACTCCTGGCACTCGTGGGCACATTCGCGTTGATGTATCTTTTACGGCCGGCCGATTATGCGATTGCGGGCATCGCGCTGAGCATCCAGTCATTCGTGACACTGATGCCCGTATTCACACTTGGTGACGCACTGATAGCTCGTGCGGAGGATGTAGACCGACTTCTTAATACTGCAATTAGGCTATGCGCGGTGGTGTCAATCGTGACCTCGGTTTTGCTGGTGTCTATCGGACCGTTGGCCGCTTTGACATATGAGCAACCCTCACTAACCGCAGCCTGCGCGTGCATTGCATTACGCCCGCTTGTTGAACTTGCACTGCTTGGGCCCCAGACCCGCCTGAGACTGCAACTCGCGTTTCGACGACTTTCGGTGGTGGACGCAATATGCCAAGCCGGGGCAACGTTAATGGCCATCGCTATGGCGGCGCTCGACTGTGGATGGTCAAGTCTGATCCTGCCGCAAATTGTATTTACGGGGGTTCGGGCCTGGATGTACATAGGCGCCGCAGGGCAGCCCATCTCGGGTCCCAAGTGGGTGCCTGGAGACGCTCGGGGTCTGCTAGCAGCCTATTCAATTTCTGGACTAGGACAATACGTGCATGGCGGCCTCTTGGTACTGCCGCCACTACTCATCGGTTGGCTCGCCGACACTGAACAAGTCGGACTATTTTCTATGGCATTCACACTCTCTGCGTCGGTCAATGTGGTCGTGGCGGTGAGTCTTGGGCTGGTGCTTCAGCCGGTCTTCGCCCGGTTGGCCAATGATCCAAACCGGCAAACTTCAGCCTTCCTGCGATCCTGTTCGACGATCGCGGCAGTCTCCATGCCCTTATGCCTGTGTCAAGCAGCCGTGGTCGCCCCGGCCTTTCGGGTCCTTCTCCCTGAGCGTTGGGGCGCCGCCAGCACAATGGCAGTGCTGCTTTCGATTGGTCAGGCTTTCTATTTTGCCGTAAACCCTGCGATGAGCCTCTTGAAATCACAGGGGCGCTTCAAGGCATTTCTAGCTTGGCAGGGCATACAACTGGCACTCGTTGGGGGTTCGATGATCGCTGCAGGCTTGTTATTTCCAGATGCGCCAGCAATAGCCATTACTGCCGTCGCGTCCCTTTACACACTCATCTGGTCGCCAATTGGTGTGTGGCTGTGCATTCGCGACAACCCGCGGGCTGTGTCGCGAAGTGTTCTGCTCTTTCTCAGGCCAGCTGGCGCCGCGGCATTTGCGGTGCTGCCGATCGGCGCGGCATTCACTGTCTGGGGTGGCACGGGCTGGTGGTGGGACATCGCACGTATTGCGGCCATTCCGACAGCGACCTTGTTGTTGTATCCACTGCTACTGAAACGGCTTGATCCGGAGACTTTCAACGAGTGCAGTCACGTGTTTCACGCGGTTCGCGCTCGAGTTCGCTCCCGGAAGTGATGGCGTCCACTATTGACTGAGTCGCACCCGGACGTGCGGCGCGCCCAACACGCCATTCGGACACTAGATTTGCGATGGCTTATAGCTCGACCCGCCTCGATAGAAAACATCGGCCCATAGCATCACAGAGACGGCACGGTAGTAACTGTTGTCGGGAAGTCGGTCGATCATGTCGCGAGTTTCGGCCCGCTTGTTAAAGATCCCTTGCTCCACAGCGATGTCCCATCCACGCTGCATGGCTTCCGGGCGGTCTTTCAATGTTCTGAGGGTGGCAATCGTTGGGTTTGTGAATCCATCCTTTCGCCTGCTCCAACAAATTTGGTCGGGCACGCTCCCACTCGCCGCCTCACGCAGGATCCACTTGGACACGCCGTCTTTATAGATCTCGTTGATCGGCAGGTGGAAGCAAAAATCCACAAGCCGGTAATCGAGGAATGGGCAGCGAGCCTCTAAGTTGACGGACATACTAATGGCGTCACCATACTGGAGAAGGTTAGTAAGGCACGTGCGGTGGGTGTGCTCAAGCGACTGGGAGAGGCTGTGACCATCCATGGTCATGATGGAGAGTGCCGATCCAGCTGCATCATTACACCGAGTCCCCAGAACGCGATGTGCACCCCATCGTCGCGCTTGCTGCAGATAAATCC
>CAIMHL010000482.1 GCA_903840825.1 uncultured beta proteobacterium | reverse complement strand
GCCACCTGGAAATTGCTGGCCGGGTAATCGAAAACACCTATGCTGAAGAGCGTGGCGTCATGCCATGCTCCTTGACGATGAAGCCATCCCTTGCATCCATTGAAACACCGCCCATCAGGGGCAGTGTTCATTTGCATGCATGGCTTTTGTTTGTTTGGTTTGTAGCGTCCTTTGGGATCGTATTTTTCGAACGCGATTTGCAATTTATTGTGGCGGGTTGGCCACTTGGCTACTGGTTTGCAGCGCAGGGCAGCGTGTTCATTTTCATTGTGATCGTCGCCGTGTTTGCTTGGGTTGCCAATAAACGGGACGGACACCCCATCGAGGATGACCCAACGTACAACGCTTTTAAAAAGCGAATCAACCGCCGCTTTATTACCTTCATCATCTGTTTGCTAATTTTTCTAATGGCTTTGGCTTTTGCCGAGCTTCAGGGGCTTAACAAGGTTTGGGTTGGCGGGATTTTTCTGCTGGCAACCATCGCTTTGTACGCTTTGATTGGTATTTACGGCCGCACTTCAGAAGCGGCTGAATACTACGTGGCAGGCCGAAATATCCCCGCTTTTTATAACGGCATGGCCACTGCAGCTGACTGGATGAGCGCAGCTTCTTTCATCAGTTTGGCGGGGGGACTGTACCTTCAGGGCTTTTCAGGTAATTCATCTCAAACCGGCGGTTTGGTTTATATATTGGGCTGGACGGGTGGATTTTGCCTGCTGGCCATGCTGGTGGCGCCTTATTTAAGGCGCACGGGTTTATTTACGGTGCCAGACTATTTTGGCTTTCGTTTTGGCGGACGTTGGCCGCGCTTGATCGCAGCTTTTTCAGCCGTGCTGTGTTCTTTCACCTATGTAGTGGCTCAAATTTATGGGGTGGGCCTCATCACCTCACGTTTGACGGGTGTTCAGTTTGAAGTTGGTATTTTGTTGGGTTTGGGCGGTGTGTTGGTCTGCTCCTTTCTGGGGGGGATGCGTGCCGTAACCTGGACACAGGTCACCCAGTACGTGGTGTTGATTTTGGCCTTCTTGACCCCCGTTTCCTGGCTTGCTTACAAGCAATTGGGCAACCCCCTGGCGCCTTTTGTTTATGGGCAGCAACTTCAAAAAATTGCCGATCTTGAAATGAAGCTCAGTCAATCGCCTGCTGAAAAAGAAGTGATTCAAGAGTTTGCCAAGCGTGCTATCAGCTTCGAGGCCAAGTTGGCCAACGTGGACATGGCCTTGGAGACTGAACGTACAAATTTAAGGGAAAAGGTCCGGGTGCTTAATGAGCAGCGTGCCGAGGAGTCAACCATCGTTTTGGCCCGGCGTGAATTAGCGGCTTTGCCCAAAGATGCTCAAGCAGCCAGGGAGCGATGGACGCTGGCGATGCAAGACAACCTAGAACGCGCCAAGCCCTTGGGCGGCATGCCAACGCACGCCAAACCTTTTGCTGGAGACCCAGAGGGAACACCTGAGGAGCAGCGAACTTTCGAGGTCTCACGTCGCAACTTTCTGGCATTGATGTTTTGCTTGATGGTCGGTACGGTGGGCCTTCCTCATTTACTGACCCGGTTTTACACCACAAGGTCTGTGGCAGAGGCTCGAACATCGGTCGCCTGGTCTTTGTTTTTTATCGCCTTGTTGTACTTGGCAGCACCCGCTTTGGCCGTCTTGGTCAAGTTCGAAATCATGAACCACTTGGTCGGTCAAAATTTTGATGCGTTGCCCGCTTGGATTGCTCAATGGGCAAAGGTAGACCCTTCGCTCATTTCGGTGTCAGACATTAATGGCGACCATATTCTCCAGTTTTCCGAGCTTAGACTGGGTGCTGATATTGTGATGTTGGTAACACCTGAGTTGGGCGGTATGCCCTATCTCATTTCAGGTTTGGTCGCGGCCGGTGGTTTGGCTGCTGCGCTTTCGACGGCGGATGGCTTGTTGCTGACTATTGGTAATGCCTTGGCACATGATGTTTTTTTTCGCGGTCAACGCGACCATGTGGGTGAGGTCAAGCGGGTCATGTTGTCAAAGTTTGCACTTTTAGTGGTGGCTTTGGTCGCGGCTTATGTTGCTGCACAGCGCCCGGCAGATATTCTTTATCTGGTGTCAGCATCGTTTTCGTTGGCAGGGGCTGCTTTTGTGCCCGCCATGGTGCTCGGTATTTTTTGGAAAAAAACCTCAGGCAAAGGGGCTGTTGCCGGCAT
>CAIMHL010000481.1 GCA_903840825.1 uncultured beta proteobacterium | reverse complement strand
CTTTAACAAAATATTGACCAGCCAGTACGTAGACCAGCATGGTGGGTAAGCCCGCAATCACGGCAGCCGCCATGTCCACGTTGTAGCTCTTGACGCTGCTAGAGGTGTTGGCCATGTTGTTCAGCCCCACCGTGATGGGCTTGCTGTCGGCACCGCTAAAGGCCACGCCAAACAAGAAGTCGTTCCAGATGTTGGTGAATTGCCAGATTAAAGTCACCATCAAAATCGGGGTCGACATAGGCACCACAATACGAAAGAAAATGCGCCAGAACCCGGCCCCATCCATCCGCGCGGCGTTCATCAGCTCTTTAGGAATGGCGGTGTAGTAGTTACGAAAAAACAGCGTGGTGCCAGCCAAACCCGCAATGCAATGCACGAGCACCAGACCACTGAGCGAGCTCGACAATCCCAAAAACCCCAGTACTTGACTCATGGGCAAGAGCACCACCTGAAACGGCATGAACACGCCAAACAACATGAAGCCAAACAACAGTTCGCTGCCCCGGAACTTCCACATGCTCAGCACGTAGCCATTGATAGCACCCCAAGCGGTAGAGATCAGCACGGCGGGCACAGCCAAAATAACCGAGTTCCAAAAATAGGGCTTCAAGCCACGGCAATCGACCCCAGTGCAAGCGCTTGACCAGGCCAGCCCCCAAGACTCAAAATTAAGTGAGCTGGGCAAGCTCAGCAAGTTACCGGTACGGATTTGCTCAGCGTCTTTAAATGAGGTTGCCAACATCACATATAAGGGTGCCAAAAAGAAAAGTGCGGCAAAAATCAATAGGCTGTAAATAGCCAAACGGGATAAGAATTTAGTGCTCATGGGGTTTGGCGCGAAGCTCGCTGTAAAGGTAAGGAACCACGATGGCGGCCACGGTTGCCAGCATCATGGTGGCGCTGGCTGCGCCCAAACCAATTTGTCCACGGGTAAAACTCATCACATACATGAAGGTGGCGGGCACATCAGATGAATAACCCGGCCCACCCGAGGTGAGCGCCATCACCAGATCAAAACTTTTGATGGACAGGTGCGAGAGCACCAGCACAGTGGAAAACACCACCGGGCGCAGGATGGGCAAAATAATGCGCCAATAAATGCGCGGGAGTGAGGCGCCGTCAATTTGCGCTGCCTTGATGATGCTGTCGTCTATACCGCGCAAACCCGCCAGCGACAAAGCCATGGCAAACCCGGCAGACTGCCAAATACCTGCAATCACCACACAGTAAATAGCGGTCTCACTTTGCACCAGCCAGTCAAAGTGAAAACTGGTCCACCCGAGGTCGTGCATCAACTTTTCCAGCCCTAAGCTGGGGTTCAAAATCCATTTCCAGGCGGTTCCGGTCACAATAAATGACAGCGCCATGGGGTACAAAAATATGGTGCGCAACAGCCCTTCAGCGCGGATTTTCTGATCCAGAAAAATCGCCAGAGCCATGCCCAAAATCATGGAACCACCCACATACAAAAAGCTGAAAAGTCCTAGATTTTTCAGCGCCACAGCCCAGCGGTCCATCTCCCAGAGCTTCACATATTGTTCCAAGCCAACGAACTCATCGTAGTTGGGCAGCATGCGCGAGCCCGTGACGGACAAGACGCCATTCCAGATCATGAAGCCATAGATAAACGCAAAGCCGAGCACAAAGCCCGGCGCGATCACCAGCTTGGGGATTAATTTTTCAATATTTTTCATGCGTGAATTTCATAGGTGCGAACAAACACCAAACCACTTGGCCCGCTAAGATAGACTGCCGCGCTGTCTCCGTCACTGCGAGCGTAGTGCGGCAGTCGCAGTGAGGAAGGCAGCGCGGCAGTGGCTGTGCGAGTTACTTCGTTGCGGCGGCTTTGGCGATGTTGGCTACGCCCTGGGCCACGGTGATCTTGTCATCGTTCCAGAACTGGCTGACCGCATCCTTAATCGCGCCTTCGGCTGCTGGCTTGATGGCCATGCCGTGGGCGACTGAAGGCACCAAACCACCGGTTTTGGCGGTGTCAACAAAGTCTTTGCTAGACAGTTTGGCGCAATCGTCAAACTTGGCCATGCTCATGTTCAAGCGAACAGGGATAGAGCCCTTGTTCAAGTTGAACACTTCCTGAAACTCGTTGCCCATGATGGCGGCAGCCAAGTCACCCTGCGCTTTTTGAGCGGCAGCGTCTTTGAGCTTGTACATGGCGAACGAATCAACGTTGAAGGTAAACGACGTAGAGGTGCCAGGGGCGGCAGCGCACAAGAAGTCTTTGCCTGGTGCTTTGCCAGCGGCAATGAACTCGCCCTTGGCCCAGTCACCCATGAACTGGAATGCAGCTTTCTCTTGCATCACCATGGCGGTGGCCAAGTTCCAGTCGCGGCCTGGGGCTGCGGCATCGGTGTAACCCTTGACTTTGCGGAAAGTTTCCAAAGACTTGGTCATGGTGGCACTGGTCAGTGCTTTGGGGTCGAGCTTCACGAGCGCGTCGTTGTAAAACTTGGCACCGCCCACGCCCAACACCACCGACTCAAAGGTGGTGAAGTCTTGCCAGTTTTGGCCACCGTGTGCCACAGCAATCAGGCCGGATTTTTTGACCTTTTCAGCGGCCACAAAGAACTCATCCCAAGTTTTAGGCATGCCCGTCACACCGGCTTTTTTCAGGACAGCCGCATTCGCCCACATCCAGTTAACGCGGTGCACATTGACTGGTGCAGCCACGTAGTTGCCTTTGTATTTCATAACGTCGGCGACGACTTTAGGCAGCAGGCTGTCCCATTTTTCAGCTTTGGCGGTGGCATCCAAATTGGCCAACACGCCTTCACTGGCCCACTCTTGAATAGCAGGGCCTTTGATTTGAGCTGCTGCAGGTGGGTTGCCTGACACGACACGGCTTTTCAGCACAGTGGCTGCGTTATCGCCACCGCCGCCAGCCACAGCGAAGTCTTTCCAGACGTGGCCCTTGCCTTCCATGATCTTTTTCAACTCAGCCACCGATTTGGCTTCGCCACCCGAGGTCCAGTAGTGAAGCACTTCGACTTCTCCGGCCAAAGCCGCAGAGCCTGCGACCACAAGTGCCACAGCTGTGGCTAATTTTGAAAGTTTCAACATTTTCGTATCCTGAAGTTTTAACGACCTGCCCATCGGCCAGTTCGCTTTGGGGTTGATCCGCGCAGGCCGAATGCCGCTCGAATTAATTAATTGTTAATTAATTTTAAACGCAACGCATTAGTATTTACCCTTAAGCGCGCTCAAGCCACCAAAGCCAAGGCGCCAAAGTCACCCACTTGCTCCCCCAAACCAGCCGCGACCAACTCACAACCTTGGGTGAGTGCGGGCAATTTACCCTGAACTTGGGCGCGTAACTTGGGCAATAAAAATTCGCGGTGATGCCAAAACACACTCCCGCCAATGCTGATGCGCGAGAGGTCAAGCGTCACGATCAGGTTGTACAGGGTGCGCCCCATGACCCGGCATAGCTCATCAATAATGGCTATAGCGCCAGCATCGTGGGCATAAGCCGCTGAAAAAAGAGACGCCGCATCCGGGTAACCCCGTGCGCCAAAACGCCGCGCTATCGCGTTGCCAGCGATCAGGCCTTCTACATCGCCCACATTGCCACAACCGCATAAAGCATCAGAGTTGTCGCTCACAAAAAGGTGGCCTGCATGGCCTGCGTTGCCGTTTTTTCCGCGCAGCACATGGCCATCTACACAGATACCAACGCCGATGCCCGTGCTCCAGGTGACATAAGCGCAGTGGTCCAGTGCCCGCCCGCTCTCTTGCAACGCGCCCCAGCGGCGCTCGGCCTCTAGCGCACCAATGCCATCGTTTTCTACCCGAACCCGGGCAAAGGCTTGTTTTAAAGGCGCCTCCAACAAGGCGGTGTCCCAGTCGTTGGGCAAGCCACGCGCTTCGCCGGCCATGCCCCCGCAAATATTAGGGGCAGCCAACTCAACCAGCCCGTCATTCATCACGAATGGACCGCACGAAGAGACCCCTACCGCCGACACATCGCTCAGGGCGATGCCCGCCAACTGACAGCTCTGCCCCACCATGCGAATAATCTGCAGGGCCAGCGCGTCGTTGCGGCCCTCCTTGGCGGTAGGCTCCACCACGCGCCCCCGCACACCTTGCGCATCGGCCATGTTGACCGCCACTTTGGTACCGCCAATGTCCACACAAGCAACTGGTGCTGCACCGGCAGGCAGCCGAAAGGACGCCACTGTCATCTGATTAGTCATATTCATATCTGTTAAAAAAAGTATCAGGTGCGGCCGTAGTCATCACCCAACCTGACAATGTCGTCCTCGCCTAAATAGGCGCCAAATTGCACTTCAATAATTTCAACGGGACTATCCGTCTGGTTTGCCAAGCGGTGAACCTGCTCACACGCAATATCGACATGGCCGCCCACCGCAAGACTGAAAACCTGATCGCCCACGGTAACGAGTGCCGCCCCTAAAACCACCACCCAATGCTCACCGCGCTGGCTGTGTTTTTGGAGGCTGAGCTGCTGACCAGGGTGAACCCGAATACGTTTTACTTTGTAACCCGGTACCCAGGACAGGTTCTCATACCAGCCCCAAGGTCGCTCAACCCGCAACAACTGCCCAAGCCCTTCAGGCTCGGCTTCCAGGGCGACAGCGTGAGCGTCAGCGTGAGAGTGAGATTGGTTTGTAATATTTTGCATAG
>CAIMHL010000480.1 GCA_903840825.1 uncultured beta proteobacterium | reverse complement strand
TCTGCAGCGAAGCCTGAAATTATAGCAGTCTCAGAATCCCTTTTTAGAAGCGGATCAGAGAAAATTTGTTTTGTTTCTAATCCTGCGTCTGGTTTGACGACCAAAAACCGACTGGCTGGAAGCTCAATAGGGGTAAGTTTCTCTCCTACACCTTCAACCCAAGCGTTATGTCCGGCCAGAAAAAATGGCACATCGGCACCGAGCTTCAGTCCAATTTGGCTGAGTTGTTCCAGCGAGTAGTTGAGGCCCCAAAGCCGGTTTAATGCCAGCAGGGTTGAGGCGGCGTCTGAAGATCCGCCTCCCATGCCTGCTTGGGCGGGTATGCGTTTTTCGATGCCAATATGGACTCCGCTCAAGCAAGCACTACTGGCTTTGAGTGCTTGGGCTGCGCGCACAATTAGGTCTTCGGGTGGGAGCGCGATTGTGAGATCCTCGCGCGAGATTTTTCCATCGGAACGAAACTCAAAATGCAGGGTGTCGCACCAATCAATCAGCATAAAACCGGACTGCAAGAGGTGGTACCCATCGCTTCGCCGGCCCGTGATGTGCAAAAAAAGGTTCAGTTTGGCAGGCGCCGGTACATCGAAAAGTGCCTTGATCATGTTCTTTTTACCGTGTCAGTACCAAGTTAAGTTCAGTGGCAAGCGTTGGATCTTGCCGGCGCGCTTTGATTCGGCCTCTTGGGTAGTCAGTCAAGTCTGCACTCCAACCGTCTGTCAATTTGGGTTCACCTGCCACCCAGGCAAAAAGAGCGCTGACGGGAAGCTCAGTGCCCAAGACCTTGCGTAGCAATTCGCCGAGTGACTCAAAGTGCCTGATTTCTCCATTGGCGCGCATCGTGGCCGCTTGAGGTGTCCAGTTCATGGCAGCAACCGTGCTGCCGAGTGGGCTGAAAAGGGTCAACTCACCGAGTTGTTCATTGCCGCTCAGCTCAAATTCAGCTGAGAAGGACTGTGTTTGCCCCTGTTGTGGGGTAATGCGCAATGACAGTCGCCCTTGCCAAGGCGATAAATATGAAGAGAATTGTTCTTCGTGCTTTATGTGGCTAGCACAACCAGCTACTAAAAATATAGCAAATAGCGTGGCGATGCAGCTCAGTCTGAATAAAAACTTCAAAGCTTGATCCGCAGGCGTTTGAGCGTCTCAAGCAGGGTTTCGTTGTCCGGGTTGATTTGAAAACCTTCTTTGAAGGCGGTTAAGGCCTGTTCCTGCTGCCCAAGCGTCCAAAGCACCTCGCCCAAATGCGCTGCAATTTCTGCATCGGGTTTTGCTTTGAAGGCCTCTTGCAAGATGCGTAAGGCTTCGTACATATTGCCGCTTCTAAATTCGACCCAGCCCAAGCTGTCGTTGATGAACGGGTCGCCTGGCGCAAATTCGAGCGCTTTGAGGATCAGTTTTTTGGACTCAGGAAGTCGAATTTTTCTTTCAGCCAGAGAATATCCGAGTGCGTTGTAGGCGTGGTGATAGTCGGGTTTGATGGCTATGACACTGCGCAGCAAGCGCTCCATTTCCTCAAGATTGCCGAGCTTTTCTGCCATCATCGCCAAGTCATAGACAAAATCATAGTCAGTTGGGTTGCGCTTGACGGCGTCTGAAAGCAGGGTGTAGGCCTGCTTGTATTTTTTGCTGTCGCGCAACAGTCCGATTTCGGCGGCTACTTTCTGGCGTGCCTCATCCTGTGTCTTTTCGGGCAAACTCTTGATGAGTTTGCGTGCCTCTTCAAGCTTGTCCTGGCGGGCTAGCAGGGAAGCTCTGCGGACTTGCGCATTGAATTGCTCAGCAGGCGTGTCAATGCGTTTGAGCCAGGCGTCAGCTTCACTGTAATCTTTTCGTTGCTCTGCGATTTGCGCCAGCGATGAGTAGGCTTGGCTCAGCCCCCGATTAGCCTCTGTGCGAGTAGCACCTGTTTTTTTGGGCAGCGTCAGTTCAATGTAGCGCTTGAGCGAATTCTCGGAAAGCGCCATTTTTCTGTCTTGTAACTCCAGGGCTCCTTTAACAAGCCAGGCCTCGGCATAGTCAGGCTTCTCGGTCGTGATGATCTGTAGTTGAAAGCCTGCATCAGCCAAACGCTGATTTTCGAGGAGGGCGCGTACATAGTCCATCCTCACCGCCAAAAGCGCCTTGCCTTCAAGGTATGTCTTAACGACGGCTTCAGCCTGTGGTGACTTGGTGCTCATGATGGCCAAGGCCAGCAGTGCCGGGTGCTCTGACTTGGTATCTGATGCCTGGCCTTTTCGTGCCGCATCTAATGCCCCCGCCGCATCGCCCGCCTCTAGCCGCAGACGCCCAATCACAGTCCATGCTGCGGCAGTCAAACCAGGCGCACCCAGGTAATCATTCAAAGCCAGTTCCAGGGCGGCTACTGCGCCCTTTTTGTCACTCGCCCGAGCAAAATAGCGCTGTAACCCTAGTATTTCTGTCGCCCGATCCTTGGCATCCGCATTGGTGATTTCTCTTTTTAAAGGATCCACGGTCTCTGACAAGCGATTCAAGCCGATCAAGATCTGTAAGACATACCGATTGGCTTCCTTCGAGGTGGGTATAGCCATACGCCAGGCCCGGGCAGCGATCAGGGCGGAGTCGCCTGAGCGAGCTTGAAGCGCAATCTCAACCGCTCGCTGATACAGCCGGGGATCTGTCGTTTTGCGGGCTGCGTCAAGAATCAATGAATAGGCGGCGCCAGGCTCACCTTCACGTGCATTAAGTTCGCCGAGCAGCAGTTGGTAAAAAAGCTCGCCGTCCAAGGCTGAGCTAATGGATACCGCAGCTTTTTTTTCAGGGACTTGGGCATGGGCACCCAATGCACAGATGAGGGCGATAAGTAGGGGGATGCGGGTAAAGGCGGGCATCATAAGATAATAATCTATGACGACAAATCTAGATTGACATGCCTGAATTACCTGAAGTAGAAGTAACTCGTTTGAGTTTCGCCCCCGCCATAGCGGGCGCAAAAATACGGTCAATGTCCCTCAATAAGCCCTTGCGTTGGCCCTTGGGTTGCAATGTGACTCAGCTCGAAGGGAGAACTGTATTGGCGGTTCGCCGCAGAGGTAAATACTTATTGCTTGACCTTGATCAGGGCCTGCTTTTGGTGCATTTGGGGATGTCGGGAAGTTTGAGCTTTGCTCCGAACCTGCCCGAAGCCGGCAAGCACGACCATTTCGAAATGGTGACTACTCGCGGCACGCTGCGCTTGAATGACCCGCGCCGATTTGGTGCCGTGGTCTATGCGGGCAGTGAAAACGACCCTATTGCCCAAAAGTTACTGGGCAAATTAGGCATGGAGCCGCTGTCAGAAGATTTTGACCTCACACAGTTTCACGCCGGATTAAAGCGACGCAACTCGGCCATCAAACAAGTGCTGCTTGCTGGCGATGTGGTGGTCGGTGTCGGCAATATTTATGCCTCTGAAGCCTTGTTTATGGCGGGCATTCGGCCCACCATAAGCGCTTCACGGCTGACCCTCCC
>CAIMHL010000479.1 GCA_903840825.1 uncultured beta proteobacterium | reverse complement strand
GTCAACCTCGCCGCCGTTGACGAGGAAACGATGCGACATTTTCAAGCGCTCGTGCGCATGGACACCAGTGATCCGCCCGGTAACGAGGTCCCCGCCGTCGAATATCTAGCGAGAAATCACCCCGTAAATTTGACGCCACGGTCATCTGTGCTGGACTGGCCTCTGCCAGACTCCTCAAGACTTTGCGTTTGAACATTCCGTTAGTGGCTGTGCATGGCTATTCTGTCAGCGCGAACATTCGAGAGCCCTTGGATGCTCCCCGCAGCGCAGTGATGGATGAGCATTACAAAGTGGCCATTTCACGACTGGGCAACCGGGTGCGCGTGGCTGGCGGCGCCGAAGTTGGCGGTGACATCGAGAACAAAAATACAGGAGCCCTCGCCACCCTCTACAAAATTCTGCAAGACTGGTTTCCCGGGGCTGCCCACCTGTCAAATGGCGTTCAGGAATGGAAAGGTGCGCGTCCCATGCTGCCTGATGGGCCACCAATTGTGGGGAAGAGCGGATTGCCCGGCGTGTGGCTCAACTTGGGGCATGGCTCCAGTGGTTGGGCGCTTAGCTGTGGATCAGCGCGGCTTCTGGCAGACCAACTACAAGGGAAGTCACCCGATATTGATGACGCAGGTTTTTCTGTAGAGCGCCTGCGAACCTAACGGGCTAATCGACATAAAGGCAAGGTGAAACCATCAAATGCGCAAAATAGATACCGCACAGCAAGAGCCTTTATTTGGCGTCGCCGCTACGCGAGACCTGGAGCAAGACCTACAAAAGCAACTTCCGCCTCACACCCTGATGCAACGCGCTGGCCTTGCCGCAGCGAATTTGGCGCTGGCTATGGCACCGCATGCCCGGTGCATCTGGATTGCGTGTGGACCCGGCAATAACGGGGGCGATGGGCTGGAGACTGCGTGCCAGTTGCATCTGATGGGCAGAGCCGTGGTGGTGACCTGGCTTGGGAACCCTGCGCAAGCCACGCCCGACAGCCTCGCTTCGTACCAAATGGCCAAGCTCGCGGGCGTGGCCTTCACGGACACGCCGCCACCAAATTTCGACCTTTGTATTGACGCCTTGCTGGGAATCGGCGCCTCTGTCCGCGCGCCGCAAGGCGTCATGGCGGCTTGGATTGCATTGATGAACGCCAGCGCCTCCCCCATATTGGCCCTTGATTTGCCAACCGGTTTAAACGCCGATTCAGGCCAAGTGTCAACGCCCCACGTACGCGCCACCCACACCCTGAGCCTGCTCACCCTGAAGCCGGGTTTGTACACGGCGCATGGTCGGGATGTGAGCGGTACCGTTTGGCTGGACGGCCTAGGGCTTAATCAACTGGATGGCGCTCATATGAACCCAAGCGCCTATTTAAGCGCTTACCCAGTCCCCCTTAAGCGCTTGCACGCCTCTCACAAAGGCAGTTATGGCGACGTTGCCGTGGTCGGTGGGGCACCGGGCATGACAGGTGCCGCCTTACTGGCGGCTTCAGCTGCACTTTATGCAGGTGCCGGACGGGTTTTTATCAGCCTGCTCGACACAGAAGCCCTGAAAGTTGACATCAGCCAACCCGAACTTATGTTTCGCCCCTTCAACCAGCTCAATCTGGCCGCCATGGTGGTGGTGTGCGGATGCGGTGGCGGGGCCGAGGTCGAAACCGTGATGAGCGAGCTTTTAGCTTCGCCCTCCCCTTTAGTGCTGGATGCCGATGCCTTGAATGTGTTGGCCAAAAGCACACCCTTGCAAACTTTGCTCCTGCTTAGAAGTGAGTCCAGCTTCGCCACGGTACTCACTCCGCACCCCTTGGAAGCAGCACGGCTTTTGAAGATCACGGTTCAAGAAATACAAAGTAATCGTTTGCACGCGGCGCAGCAACTTGTCGGTCAGTTTGGATGCGTCGTCGTGCTTAAAGGTTCAGGCACAGTGATTGCTGCCCCTGGCCAAGTCCCCTTCATCAACCCTACAGGCAACGGAAAATTGGCAACACCAGGCTCAGGCGATGTGCTGGCAGGCTTGGTAGGTGCCCGCATGGCCGGCGGACAGGCCCCATTCGCAGCGGCGCGAGATGCCGTCTTCCGTCATGGAGAAGTAGCAGATCAATGGCCACCAGGGCTCGCTTTAAGCGCCATAGCACTGGCAAGATCACTATAAAAAAATGAGCTGGTAAAGCACGTATTCATTGCCTTACAGCTCAATTCTTTATAAACCGTCAAGGCCTAGGTACGGCGACGCGGTTTTTTGCTTTTATCCTTACTTTTGACGCCTGGCGACCTCGGGGCAGCTTTTGCACCCGGTAGTGGGGAATGAACAGCGCTGGCCAAGGGCTCAGATATTTTTCTCTGGCCTCTCTTGGGCGGCATGCCCTTGGCGGCATCTTGCTTGGCAAAGCGGCCCTCTCCCTCCTTTGTTAGCCCCTTGTCTTTCATTGCTCGTGCAACCAAGGCTACGCCATCTTGCACCAGACGAAAATCAATGCGACGACCATCCAAATCCACCCGACTGACCTGAACCTGCAAGCGCGTACCAATGGCATAACGCATACCGGTTCGTTCACCGCGAAGCTCCTGGCGCATCTCATCAAAGCGGTAGTAGTCACCCCCGAGTTCGGTGATGTGCACCAGCCCTTCAACATACATGGCGTCCAGCGTCACGAAAATACCAAAGCTGGTGACCGAGCTGACGATACCGCTGTACTCTTCGCCCAAATGCTCGTGCATGTACTTGCACTTGAGCCAGGCCTCCACATCGCGGCTGGCCTCGTCGGCACGCCGCTCATTGGCGCTGCAATGCAGGCCAGCGGCTTGCCAGGCCTGAATTTCAGGAGTTAGCTTCTTGGGCTTTTGCCCAGGCTCCGCCACGCGTGCAGCCAGCCCTTTTTCCAACCGTTTTGACAACTTGGCGTGCGCTTCGCCGGGGATGGGTAGCACCGGCAACTGGTACTTGCCCTTATTCAGAATAGCCTTGATAACGCGGTGTACCAAGAGATCGGGGTAGCGCCTGATGGGGCTTGTGAAATGGGTATAGGCCTCAAACGCCAACCCAAAGTGACCATTGTTGACGGGCGTATAAATGGCCTGTTGCATCGAACGCAGCAGCATCGAGTGAATTTGCTGCGCATCTGGTCGGTCTTTGGTGGCGTTGGCAATCGCTTGAAACTCAGCTGTTTTGGGATCATCACTGATCGTCAAACCCAAACCGGTCACTTTCAGGTAGTTGCGTAAAATTTCAATTTTCTCAGGCGTTGGGCCTTCGTGAACTCGGAACAAGCCAGCGTGTTTACTTTGTGAGATGAAGTCCGCGCTGCACACGTTGGCCGCCAACATGGCCTCTTCAATGAGCTTGTGCGCATCATTGCGCGTACGGGGCACGATTTTTTCAATACGCCCACTGTCATCACAAACAATTTGCGTCTCAACCGTTTCAAAATCGACGGCACCGCGGCGCGCGCGCGATTTGAGAAGCGCTTTGTAGACATCATGCAAATTGAGCAAGTCGGCCACCCGCGCTTTGCGCTTGGTAGCCTCTGGCCCACGCGTATTGGCCAAAATAGCGGCCACTTCGTTGTAGGTGAACCGGGCGTGGCTCCACATGACAGCCGGGTAAAACTGATAGGCTGAGACCTCACCGTCCTCGGTCACCATCATGTCGCACACCATGCACAAGCGCTCCAGCTCGGGGTTGAGCGAACACAAACCATTAGAGAGCTTTTCCGGCAGCATCGGAATCACGCGGCGCGGAAAATAAACACTGGTGGCGCGGTCATAAGCATCAATATCAATGGCCGAACCATTCTCCACATAGTGACTGACATCGGCAATAGCTACCAACAGGCGCCAACCGTTGACCGCTGATTTTCCTTTGCCAATTTTTGTAGGCTCGCAGTACACCGCATCATCGAAATCGCGGGCATCTTCCCCGTCAATTGTGACCAAAGCAACGTCGGTCAAATCAACCCGCTGCTTCTTATCCTGCGGACGCACTTTGTCAGGAAGGGTTCGTGCCAGTGCAATACACGCTTGGGAAAATTCATGGGGAACGCTGTATTTGCGCACCGCAATTTCAATCTCCATCCCTGGATCATCCACCTCACCCAGCACTTCGGTGACCCGACCCACGGGTTGCCCATACAAGGCGGGCGCCTCCACAAGCTCAACCACCACCACTTGGCCTGCATTGGCAGAACCTGTGGCTGCTTTAGGGATGAGAATGTCCTGCCCAAACCGTTTATCTTCTGGCACCACAATCCAGATGCCACTTTCTTGAAGCAAACGTCCGATGATGGATTGCTGGGGGCGTTCAACAATTTCAACCACGCGCCCCTCGGGACGGCCCTTGCGATCACTGCGAACAATACGGACCTTGACACGGTCTTTGTGCAGTACCGCACGCATTTCGTTAGGGGGTAAATAAATGTCGGATTCACCATCCTCACGAATGACAAAACCATGCCCGTCGCGGTGACCTTGTACAAGACCTAAAATTTCATCCAGCGATGAGCTGGTTAACGTGTTATTTTTGATACAATACTTTCTTTCCTGAGATGCCCAGGTGGCGGAATTGGTAGACGCACTAGTTTCAGGTACTAGCGAGTAACATCGTGCTGGTTCGAGTCCAGTCCTGG
>CAIMHL010000478.1 GCA_903840825.1 uncultured beta proteobacterium | reverse complement strand
ATCTCGCAACAAGAGCTAGACCGCGTTACAGCCTCATTTGTGCCGCCAGCCCTTATGCAGCATGCTCAAGAAACTACTGAAAACGAAGCACCCCAACTCAGCGCTGATGAAGCCATTGACTACGCCCGTTGGTTGAAACAAAACGTGGCCGCCCAAAAAAACACCGACCTGCGCGCCGTTACCCTGTCTTTTAAGCGCCTCGGTTTTGCGCCGGGAGATGCGACCGCCGAGCAACTTGACCGCGCCGCCGACCTAGTGGACCAGTTTTCAGCCGGTGAAGCCCGTGTGACCCACGACCAAAACCTGATGCTGCCTTGGGTACATGCCGCCGAGTTGCCCGCCCTGTGGCGTGCAGCCCGCGTTTTGGGCCTGGCCAAATCAAACATTCGCTTGCTGACCGACATGATTGCCTGCCCCGGTGGCGACTACTGCGCGCTGGCCAACGCCCGCTCCATCCCGATAGCTGAAGCCATCACCGAGCGCTACCAGGACATGGACGAACTGCATGACTTGGGCGAGATTGACCTGCACATCAGCGGTTGCATCAACTCTTGCGGCCACCACCACAGCGGCCACATTGGCATTTTGGGTGTGGATAAAGACGGCAAAGAGTGGTACCAGGTGTCGCTGGGCGGCTCTGACGGCTCTGTGTTGAGTGGCACGCCCGTAGCGGGCAAAGTAGTCGGCCCGTCATTTGGCGCCGCCGAAGTACCCGACGTGATTGAAGCCTTGCTGGAGACTTTCCGGGCTGAGCGCGTTTTGGGCGAAACCTTTATTGACACCTTCAAGCGCATCGGCATGGACAGCTTCAAACAAGCCGCCAACAGCGTGCGCCACACCGTAGAAGCTGAGTTGGTTTAAAACAATATGACTATGAAATTAATAGCTGCTCAAGCAATTTCCTCGGAGCCTACAGCTCTAAAAGCTTTAGAACTGACCAATGATGTCGATCCCCGCTCGCTGAGCCTTGAAGGCGTTGAGCGCATCGACCTGAACTTCCCCAAGTTCACCGATGGCCGCGCGTTTAGCCAGGCATTTTTGTTGCGCCGCCGCCTAGGTTTTACAGGCGAAATTCGCGCTACTGGCGATGTGCTCATCGACCAACTGGTGCAAATGCAGCGCAGTGGGTTTGATTCGGCCGTGTTGCGCGAAGACCAAAACATGGCGTTTGCGCAGGCCCAGTTTGACCGCTACCAAGCCTTTTACCAAGGCGATGCGGTGCATACCCAACCCAATTTTTCAGCGCCCCATGCGCAGCAGACAGGGGCAGCAGCATGAGTGCCATTGAACTCAACGCACATCCATCCAAAGACTTTGACGCCAAATTAGCGGAAACCGTGGCCTTGCTCCAGCAAGCGGCACTGGATTACGCACCGGCTGTTGAGGGTGGCGCGGCGCGCATCACCCAAGCGTCCAGTCTGGGCGCTGAAGATGTGGTGGTCAGCCACCTTATCAACGCTTTGAAGCTCAACATCGGCATTTTTGTCCTTGAAACTGGCCAATTGCACGCAGAGACGCTGGCTTTGCTGGACCGACTGAAAGCCACCTCGCTGGCTCCGATTGAGGTGTTCACGCCTGCAGCGGAATCAGTGATGCAATTTGTGGCCAAGGAAGGCGCACAGGCCATGTACAAGAGCATCGACTTGCGTAAAGCCTGCTGCCACATCCGTAAAATGGAGCCCTTGGCCCGCGCCCTGAACGGCAAAGACGCTTGGATTACAGGCTTGCGCCGCGAGCAATCCGGCGCCCGCGCCGAGGTGCCCTTGATCGACACTACCGAGGCGATCCGCGTCAAACTCAACCCCTTGGCCAACTGGTCTTGGGGCGATATTTGGCACTTTATTGCCCAAAATAAAATTGACTACAACCCGCTGCATGACCAGTTTTTCCCCAGCATTGGTTGCGCACCTTGCACCCGCGCTATCAGCCTGGGTGAAGACTTCAGAGCCGGCCGCTGGTGGTGGGAAGATGAAGCGGCCAAAGAATGTGGCCTGCACGTTGCAGCCTCCAGCACCCTTGAGAAAGCATCTGCATGAATGCCCGCACCCCTTTTGAACTGAACGAACCCATGACCTCAACGCATCGTCCCGACCATTTAAGCAACGCGCACCTTGACGCGCTGGAAGAAGAAACGATCTTTATCCTGCGCGAAGTAGCTGCCGCGTTTGAGCGCCCCACCCTGTTGTTTTCGGGCGGCAAAGACTCACTGGTGATGCTCAAATGCGCTGAAAAAGCCTTTGGCACCGGTCGTATTCCCTACCCGCTGCTAATGATCGACACCGGCCACAACTTCAAGGAAGTGACCGATTTCCGTGATTCGCGCGCCAAAGAACTAGGCGCTGAACTCATTGTTCGCAGCGTGGAAGACTCCATGGCGCGCGGCACCGTGCGCCTGGCGCACCCTGGCGAGAGCCGCAACGTGCACCAGTCGGTCACGCTGCTGGAAGCGATTGATGAGTTTCGTTTTGACGCCCTGATTGGCGGCGCCCGCCGTGACGAAGAAAAAGCCCGCGCCAAAGAACGCATTTTTTCACACCGCGACAGCTTCGGCCAGTGGCAACCCAAGGCCCAGCGCCCCGAGTTGTGGACGCTCTTCAACACCCGCTTGCAGCCCGGTGAACACTTCCGCGTGTTCCCCATCTCCAACTGGACCGAGTTGGATGTGTGGCAATACATTGACCGCGAAAAAATCGCTCTGCCATCGCTCTACTTCACGCACAAGCGCGATGTGGTTGAACGCAAGGGACTGCTGGTGCCCGTGACGGAGCTCACCCCGGCCAAAGACGGTGAAACTGTTGAGTCGCGCGACGTGCGTTTTCGCACCGTGGGCGACATCACCTGCACCTGCCCGGTAGAAAGCACGGCTGCCACCGCAGCTGACATCGTGATTGAAACCCTGGCCGCTGACGTGAGTGAGCGCGGTGCCACCCGCATGGACGACAAAACATCAGAGGCTTCGATGGAGAAGCGCAAGAAAGACGGCTACTTCTAATGACTACTACAAATTTAATAGCTCCTCAAGCAACCCCTGTGGTCTCTGGCGGCCAAAATGATACGCAATCAGCCCTCAAGTTCATCACCTGCGGCAGCGTGGATGATGGCAAAAGCACGCTGATTGGCCGCTTATTGATCGACAGCCGCTCGGTGTTGTTGGACCAACTGGCCAACGTTTCCAAAAGTGGCGAGGCCGATCTGGCCCTGTTCACCGATGGCCTCTCTGCCGAGCGCGAGCAAGGCATCACCATTGACGTGGCCTACCGCTACTTCAACACCGCCGAGCGCAAATTTATCATTGGCGACGCGCCTGGCCACGAGCAGTACACCCGCAACATGGTGACAGCCGCCAGCAGCGCCGATGCTGCAGTGGTGTTGGTCGATGCCACCAAACTGCAATGGCAAACCCAGGCCTTGGAGCTATTGCCGCAAACACGCCGCCACTCCTTGCTGGTCAACCTGCTGCGCGTGCCCGGCATTGTGTTTGCCGTGAACAAGCTGGACGCACTGGAGAGCGCAGACAAGCTTGAGACGGCAGGTCGTGCCACCGTCGCTTTCAACAACATTCGCCACGCGCTGGAGGCCTTTGCCCAGGCCGCTGGTATCAAGGTGACGGCAATCGTGCCGATTTCGGCACTCATCGGCCACAACGTCGTTGAAACCGCTGAAGGCTGGTGTGGCTACACAGGCCCTAGCTTGCTGCAAATACTGGAACTGTTGCCTGCAACGCCCGCTGAGACCGCCCTTCCTTTTGCCTTCCCTGTGCAATGGGTTGAAAAATTCTCTGCATCCAGCGACACCTCACAAGGTCGACGTATTTTCTGGGGCCGCGTCGCCACGGGCGGCGTGCAGGTGGGTCAACAAATCTCCATTTTGCCCAGCGGACAAACCGCGACGGTGGCGCAGGTGCTGAGTGCCACACGCCAACCCGGCTCAGTTCAAGCCGGTCACAGTGCGGGCGTGGTGCTAGACCGCGAGGTGGACGTGTCGCGTGGCGACTGGCTGCTGGCTGCAGCCCCCAAAGCAGAACTTGCTGACGACGATTT
>CAIMHL010000477.1 GCA_903840825.1 uncultured beta proteobacterium | reverse complement strand
GAGTCGCCCATGTTTTCGGCTTCGACTTCGTACTGGTTGAACTCTTCGTCCATGCAGATGTACATCGGCTCAGCAAAGTAGGAGTAGGTGCATTCTTTTTTGTCCAGAATGACTTGGTCAAGCTTGTCATCGGCTTTGAAGACGACTTCAGTGCCAAAGTTGGCGATCAGGCTTTTCAGCTTCATGCGCACGGTGGCTGAATTACGGCCGCCGCGGCTGTATTCGGTTTTCAGGACGACCATAGGGTCTTTGCCGTGCATGATGACGTTGCCAGCACGAATTTCTTGAGCGATTTTCATAGAGATAATTTGAATGTAGGCCGCAAAAGCTCACGGCGAGGAGAAGAATGTCGGCGCTAGTGGCCTGGTGAAACACCCGCCAAATTTCGCAAAGATTTCTATTTTAATGGCTTTTGGCCACAAAACCCAAAAGTTGAGTGACTAGATCAATTTGTTTGACCTGACTCGTCCCGAACTCTGACGCTGCAAGCTGCCAATTGGGGAGGTCGATGGCGGGCAATGGCGCATGGCTGAGACCATTCCAAACACGGTGAAATTCATGCCAGGCGTCATTGGGCGGTAAAAGCGCCAAAAAGGCATCGAGCTTGGGGGCGTGCGCTTCGTCTTCCTGGGGGTAGATCTGCCAGACAAAGGGTTTATTGGCCCAAATGGCTCTTACCAAAGAGTCCTCACCTCGCACAAAGTTAAGGTCGCAGGCCCAAAGTAAGTGATCAAAATCTGGCTGCGACAGCAATGGCAAGTATGAAATAGATAGCTGCCCAAGCACGTTCCAAAAGGGTTTGGAGGCATTTTTACTCTTAATTTCAGCTTGGACGGCTTGAGCGGCACGTCCTGCCGTCACAAGCAAGCGCACAGGCGTTTCGGCGTTGGCCAATTGATCCAGCAAAGCATCGAGTGCCGGTGGTTCGTAGCAAAACAAGGACACGAGGAATTCAGAGCCCACTCCGAGACCTTGCGCAAGAAGCCACTGGGCACGGTCAAAGTGAGTTAGTCGCTCATCGAGTGCGGGTTCTCTGAGCAGACCGCCTGTTTTGTTTGTGAAGCCAGGGTAGAAAAAATGCTTGGTCATGCCTTTGCCCGGTCCGCTCATGACCGGTGAGGGCAGGCCGTGACAGCGATCCACAAAGGTTTCTGCGCTCAGGTATTCCAGATTGATCCACACCGGTTTTTTGTCCGCTGCCCGGACCCAACCCAAATAAGCGGCAATGAATTCCGGGTCTATGTCACAGCCAAAGGCTTCCACCAAAATTTGACTGGGGGCCAAGTTCTGCATGTTCAGTGGCTGTTGCCAAGTGCGTACCTCAATCTGCGGGTGAGGTTTGGGTGCCATCCATACAAGGGCACTGGGGTCGTCTACCCACAGGCGAACCCGCTCCCCACGCGAGGCCAGATCCGTGGCCAGGCGCATGCATACGCCGATGTCACCAAAATTGTCGATGACTTTGCAAAAGATGTCCCAAAGGTTTCCTGTTTTCACCCATCTTATTGTCCACAATATGGGCCTATGCCCGATTTGCCCGATTCCCCTATGCCTTCGTCCCCCAAGGCCACCCCCGCATCGCACCCTGAACAGTTGCTCAGTGATGTGGCGAGCTTGTCGCCCCTGCCGGGTGTTTACCGGTATTTCGATGCCGAGGGCAATGTCCTCTATGTGGGCAAGGCGATCAATTTAAAGAAGCGCGTTTCAAGCTATTTCCAAAAAAACCATGGCGGCTCACGCATTGGCCACATGGTGAGCAAAATTGCGCGCATGGAGACCACCGTGGTGCGCTCCGAGGCCGAAGCGCTTTTGCTGGAAAACAACCTCATCAAGACGCTCAATCCCAAGTACAACATTTTGTTCCGGGATGACAAGAGCTACCCCTATCTGAAAATGACCGGGGTGAGTGCCCCCAAGCCTGGCGATGCAGCCAGTGCCGCCTTTACCCGCGTGTCTTATTACCGGGGTGGCGTTGAAAAAAAACACCGTTATTTTGGGCCTTACCCCAGTGCCTGGGCCGTCAAGGAGGCGATTTTGCTGATGCAAAAAGTGTTTCGCCTGCGAACGTGCGACGACCCGGTGTTCAACAACCGCACCCGGCCTTGCCTGCTGTACCAAATCAAACGGTGTTCAGCCCCGTGTGTGGGGCACATTTCAGCGCAGGCGTACGCGCAGGATGTTGCGAATGCCGAGCGATTTTTAAAGGGTGACGCCAAAGAGGTTATGAACGCGCTGGAGGCGCGCATGATGGCCCACGCAGAGCGACTGGAGTTTGAGCAGGCCGCTGAGTTGCGCAACCAGGTGGCGGCGCTTTCCAATGTGCTTCATCAGCAGTCGGTGGACAACGTGTCGGACCGTGATGTGGATATTTTGGCTGTGAAAGTGCAGGGCGGCAGGGCTTGCGTCAATCTGGCTATGGTGCGGGGAGGGCGGCATTTGGGAGATCGCCCCTATTTTCCGGTCCATGTGGAGGATGCGGCCGTGTTTTACACCGAGGATGATGAAGGGCTTGAAGCAGCCGGTCAAGGGCCACGGGTTGAGGCTTTGGTGCTGGAGGCCTTCGTGGCGCAGCACTACCTGAATGTGCCGGTGCCGCCCACCTTGGTCACCAGTGAGCCGGTGGGCAAAAGTCTGCTCAAGGCGCTTTCGGCTCAATCGGGCGTCAAGGTCAGTGCTGTTCACCAGCCTCGCGAACAACGCCGCCAGTGGCTTGAAATGGCGCAGACCAATGCCAGTCTGCAGCTGGCTCGCTTGCTGTCAGAAGAAGGCTCCCAGCAAGCGCGCACCCGTGCCTTGGTGGAGGCGCTTGATCTTGAATTGGACAACCAGGACGACTTGCGCATTGAATGTTTTGACATCTCCCACACGGCGGGAGAGGCAACGCAGGCTTCGTGCGTGGTGTTTCAAAACCACAAAATGCAAACCGACCAATACCGGCGTTTCAGCATTGAAGGCATTACCCCAGGGGACGATTACGCTGCCATGCGCCAAGTTTTGATGCGCCGCTACGGGAAGCTGGCCGAGACTTTGCGGGAAGCGCAGCTTAGTGGACAAACCCCGGCAGGTACCGGACGCTTGCCAGATTTGGTGTTGGTCGATGGCGGCAAGGGTCAGGTGTCAATGGCACGCGAGGTGTTTGAACTCCTCAGGCTGGACTTGTCCCTGATCGTTGGCGTGGAAAAAGGGGAGGGTCGCAAAGTGGGACTCGAAGAATTGGTGTTTGCTGACGGACGGGACAAAGTCTATTTAGGCAAAGATTCAGCAGCGCTGATGTTGGTGGCCCAAATTCGTGATGAAGCGCACCGCTTTGCCATTACCGGCATGCGTGCCAAGCGCGCCAAGGTACGGGTCGATGGAGGAAAACTGGAGGAAATTCCAGGTATCGGCCCCAAGCGTCGGGCCAAACTTCTGCAGCGATTCGGCGGCGTGAGGGGCGTTGCCTTGGCTGGGGTGGAAGACATTGCCACAGTCGATGGAATTTCGCGTGAATTAGCAGAAGAAATTTACCGCATCCTGCATTAAG
>CAIMHL010000476.1 GCA_903840825.1 uncultured beta proteobacterium | reverse complement strand
TTAAGGTTTCGGTAGCTGTACCCCAAAAGGTTAAAACCATCGGCGCTGCTCGCATTGTTTTGGGTATAACTTTGCAACAAGCCAAGGGCCGCTGGCCAGTCCTTTTTGGCGATAAGGCTTCTGGCGCTTTCCATCTCAGCGTCAACTTTAGTGGCGGGCGCACTGTCTGCCGACCAAGCTGGGGCATGGAGAGACATTAGCAGTGCAACAACAATGGGCATGTAACGCATATGGAACCTTACTGAAAAAAAATGATTTCAACGCATCCCGTCAAAACGCGTTTTGACGTCTTGCATGCGAGCGCGGTTTTTCCCGAAATCGTACAGCCCCGTTAAAGAGCGCGAACGGTAGTGAATAGTTTGGGTTGCGCCATCAATGCGAAATTCGACCTCGTCGCGAAAGCCTAGGCGGGTCGTAAAAATAGCCACCAACGCGCTTGCATCGCTGCGCTCAATAGTGGCTTCGGTGAAAGTAGCCAAAGTAGCTTTAAGCTGCGCCATCCCTTGTGCCGGCTCACCCTGAAATGAGAGCGGCGCCAAGTTGCCCGGCTCCAGAGAGTTGACGCAATTGGGCGTGGACGGGCAAGCCAGTGCCCCTGCGAACAAAACCGCAGGCGCGGCTTGCGCACCCACCGCGCCTAGCGCCGTCAGAGACATCGTTAATAAAACAGCAGTAAAAGCGATCTTTGGCATGGTTGACCCTCAATGTACTGGTTTTGCGGGGCACCGCGCGCTGCAGGGTTACTGCAAGCGCGCACGGCGGGTGCGCCCAACTCAGGCCCGGGCCACCGGCATATCAGCCCAGCAGGTGGTGTAGCCGGGGGTGCGGCGCTCTTGCTTCATAGACCAAACCCGGCGCTCCCCCGCCAAGCCCGCACTGGCCATGACGACTGTGCCCCGGCCATAGCGCAGGTTCAACTCATCCAGTGTGGCCATCAAATGGCTGCGCGCTTGCAGCTCGGTGGCCTCGTCCTCAAACATCAGTTCGCCTTGCTGCACGCGGTCGCTTTGCAAATCAAGCAGCATTACGCCGGCTTTGGCGTACTGAAACCCCGGCCGGTAAATAGCGGCTAAGCCCGCCAGGGCGGCCGCGACGATCACGCCTGTGTCGGCGCTGGGGCGGCGCAGGGGCACACTGATAGAGCGGCTGTATTGCGCCTCGGGCCGGAACGGGCTGGTGCGAATAAAGCACAACACCTGCGCTGCTTGGCTGCCTTGCTGGCGCAACTTTTGCGCGGCACGGCTGGCAAATTCGGTCACGGCCTCAGCCAGATCTGCCTGGGCGGTCACGGCGTGACCAAACGAGCGGGTACAGGCTATTTCCTGTTTGGCAGCGGGCGTGTGGGCCAAGTCAATGCAGGCTGTGCCCTGCAACTCGCGCACCGTGCGCTCCAACACCACCGACCAGCGTCGGCGCACCGTGGCGGCGTCTAGTCGGGTCAAGTCCAACACCGTGCTGACACCGGCCTCCACCAGTTGCGCCGAAATGCGCCGGCCCACACCCCAAACTTCACCCACGGCGGTGGCCGCCAAAACCGCCTCCAACTGTGCCGGCGGCAGGGCATCTAGGTTGCACACCTGGGCCAAATGTTCCGGGTAACTGCCGGGCTTGCGCTCAGCCGTTTTTGCCACATAGTTGGCCAACTTGGCCAGTGTTTTGGTGCGGCCAATGCCAATGCCGCACGGAATACCCACCCATTGCAAAATTCGCCTGCGCACCTTGTGGCTGCGCGCCACCAGGTCGCCCTGCACGCCCGTCATGTCAATAAATGATTCGTCAATGGAGTAAATTTCTTGCGCTGGCCCCAGCCCCGCAGCCAGGCTCATCATGCGGTCGCTCAGGTCGCCATAAAGCGCAAAGTTGGCCGACAAAGCCACCAGCCCCGAGGTTTCCACCAGATGTTTGATCTTGAACCAGGGCGCCCCCATGGCAATACCCAGTGCTTTGGCCTCGTTGGAGCGGGCAATGGCACAGCCATCGTTGTTGCTCAACACCACAATCGGGCAGCCGTTCAGGCTGGGCCGAAAAACCCGTTCGCAACTGGCGTAAAAGTTGTTGCCATCCACCAGTGCGTACATAACTAAATAGTCCCACCCCAAGAAAAATCTACCGTCACGCGCTCGGAAGTCACTTGCGGCATCACCGTTCGACCCTGTTTAGTGAGTTTGACCAAACCATACTGCGCCATCGTGTGCAGCGACCGCGAGACGTTAGGCACATGTTTGCCGACCGCCTTGGCCAAGGCATCCATGGAATCCGGGTGACTTTCACGAATGACTTTGAGCAAAGCCATGTTCTCATCCGAAAGTACCCGAGCCATGGCGGCCACAGAGGGGAACCAAACGCTGGGCTCATCTTGGGCGCGTTGGCGCGTTCCAGCAGCAATAGCCAGCGAGCGAGCGCGCTGCACCGGCACCGGCGCAATACCAAACTTCAATACCTTGTTCATGAACTGACCTCTTTCAAAACACGATCTACTTCAGCATAAAAATCGCTAACCAACTGGTACGCGGTATCAAACTCATACAACACACCCTCGTCCAGAGCGTGCCGATGGCGGTGGTCATACGGGAACCTTTTACCGGCATGCTTAAAACGTGAACCGACTGGCTTCACGCTATGGGCGTTGTCGAAGCCAATTAGCCGAGTGTTGTCAGGCGCATGCAATGTCAAGCTGTACCTGATGCCCTGCGGTCGTTCCGCAGTCACATTTACGCTCAAAACCTCCATCTTGACCCAGTAGCCCGCCTCGTTTTGAACTTCAATATTGCCATTCAAACCCAGTAAATACTCCAAGCCGATGGGCAACGTATATTGTGAATCCATGCAGAAGCTTATCACGAGTTGATAACCTTCGACAGGTTAAACCACGCAACCCAAACTTGCGCAAACCACCGTGCTATGCTTATTGCATGTTGTGTCGCCTTCACTTTAGCCCTGTCAACATCCCTAGTTTGGTGATGTCTGGCGAAGCCGTAATTTTGCGGGTGATGGGCACACACATGATTACCACCATTACAACCACGGCCGCCTGAGCGTCGTGCAGGTGGCCGTTCCGGCTGCCTACTGGTGTATTTCTTTGAACAAATCCAGCACAGGCAGCTGGGTTAGTAACTGTTCGGAGAGTTTTATGCACCCAGATCATCAAGCCAGTTTTTCTATTAACAACCACGCCCATGCTGCGTCCACGCAGGTCCTAGCGCCGCTGCGCGTCGGATTGCTTGGTCTCGGCACGGTGGGTGCCGGCACCTACACCGTGCTGCAACGCAATGCCGACGTGATTTCAGCCAGAACTGGCAGGCGGATTGAAGTGACTATGGTGGCCGTACGCAATTTGGCGCGCGCCACCAAAATCGTAAGTAGGGACGTGATGCTGGTGGATGATCCGTTTCTCGTTGTCAGGCACCCCGACATTGATGTCGTGGTCGAGGTTATGGGCGGCACCACCCTTGCCAAAGAATTAGTGCTGCAGACCATTGCCAATGGCAAACACGTAGTCACTGCCAACAAGGCCCTGCTGGCAGAACACGGCCGTGAACTTTTTGCTGCAGCCCACGCCCAAGGCGTTGTACTCGCCTACGAAGGGGCGGTGGCCGTCAGCATCCCCCATCATCAAGGCCTTGCGAGAAGGTCTGACGGCAAACCGTATCGAATGGGTCGCTGGCATCATCAACGGCACTTGCAACTACATACTCTCGAAAATGAAGGCTGAAGGAGTGAGTTTTACCGACGCCCTCGCAGATGCTCAGCTTCTGGGCTATGCCGAGGCCGACCCGGCGCTCGATGTTGAGGGGGTAGATGCCGCCCACAAGCTCACGCTCTTGGCCGCGAATGCCTTTGGCGTTCCTCTCCAGTTTGACAAGGTTTATAGCGAAGGCATCACCCAACTGGAATCAGCCGACATCGCCTTTGCAGAGCGCTTAGGTTACTGCGTCAAGCTAGTGGGCATTGCCAAGCGCGGCGAGCAGGGGTTGGAGCTGCGCGTGCATCCGACACTGATCAGTGCCAACCACCTGCTGGCGCAAGTTCATGGCGCTATGAATGCCGTCATGGTTAAAAGTGATGCTGCGGGGATCACCCTTTACTACGGCGCAGGTGCGGGCGCTGAGCAAACCGCATCGGCGGTGATTGCTGACTTGGTGGACCTGTGTCGCAGCCTTGGCACAGAAAACCGGCATCGGGTTCCCGCCCTCGCTTTTCAGCCCAACGCCATCAGCGCCTTGCCCGTGGCCACCATGAATGAAGTGGTGACCCCTCACTACCTAAGACTAGACGTCACCAACCCGGCCCAAACTGTGCCAACGATCTTGGAACAGTTGTCACTCCTCGGCGTACGCACACAACGGCTGGAAGTCTTGGCTCACCCCTCCATCAAAGAATTAAGCACGGTGCTTGTGCTGACGGAGCCGACACGAGAGTGGGTGCTACGCGGTGCGATCACCCATATTGAGGCTTTGCCAACCGTGATGAGCCATGTCCGAAGTATTCGAATGGAGGCTTTGAACTAAACGGGCTTGTTGAGCGGAAAGACTGCCCTCCTCAAACCTCAAATTGCTTAATGCTGCTAGTCACCACGCCCCAGACCTCCAGCGCGTACACCACCTTTGTTTTTCAGGGCTCAGCTCATGAGCGTCAGCGGTGAACGGCCTATTTTTGGCATTGGTGGTGCTTTGGGTTGCACCACGTCCATGAACCCTGCGTCCGACATCAGGGCATCTAGGGAGGGCAGGCTCCAGTGCTTTTGCAATCGCAAACTGTTCATGCCTGCATTCCAGGCGTGCAACATGCGAGGGCCTACGGTGGCAAAGTTTGGATACTGAGCAATGGCCACAACAAGCTCTGCCGATACGTCCACCATCGCCTCACAAATGCGCTCTACGCGCTGCGCGATGTCGGCCGGTTTTAGGCCACACCGCGTCTGCAAGAAGATGTCCAATGACTTACCCGGCTCCCATCGGCTGCACCCACCCACCGACATGCCCGGCGGATTTTTGCAGTAATCGTCGTACACCGTCATGGTCAGCATGTCGTAGACCGGCGCTAGCCGAATATCGTGCCGGCCCGAATACAGCAACGCAATGTTCTTGGTGTGGCAGTCCGCATTGCGCAGGGCGTACGTCAGCAGTAGCAAATTAGCCAAGCTGGATAATGCGGCGTTTTGCTGTGCGGGCGGCGTGACGACCTTGATGCGGTTGACCACTTGCTCCCAGGTCGCGCCATATTTCTCTTCAGGCCGTAGAGCCAAAAGACTGCAGAGGTCCTCCATGCCCAGTCGCGTGACACCGTCTTCGGCGTAATCAAAGCGATGGACAACCAGGGCTTGGCCGTCTTCGGAGATGTCGGTTCGAGCGGCGTGAAGAAGTTCTGCTTTCGCGCTATCTCGGAATGCTTTTC
>CAIMHL010000475.1 GCA_903840825.1 uncultured beta proteobacterium | reverse complement strand
TGAAGGCCTTGATGCTGGCAGTGACCGGGGCTTGCGCACTATTGTTGAACGGGCCGGTTTGTCTTGGCAACAAGCACGCATGGAATTAAACAAGCAAGCTTGGCGCGAAGTCGCTGAAGACAACCGGGCCGAACTGTTCAGCTTGGGCCTTTGGGGCGTACCTTCTTTTCGCGTAGGCAACACCGCAGCCTGGGGCCAAGACCGGTTGTGGGTGGTGCAAGAGGCGCTGCTTTCAAATGCGCCGCCCATTTAAATAGACGGAGTTTAAAGATGGTAATTATTTTTTTAAAAGCGGCCTGCTTGGGTGCCTACTTATTGGCCCTTGCTGGGTTGGCAGGCCTGCTGGGTGCAGACCTGACTCAAACTTCACAAAACCTGGCACTCGCGCTGCTCGGCATTCACGCCTTGGAACTTTTGGTCATGTTCAAGTATGTTCGGCTCTACCGTGGCTCATTGCTGACAAGCATCGTCCTGACCATGCTATTTGGCCTGCTGCACTGGCGACCCCTCGCCAGAGAAGCCGCCAAAAAACAAATCATTGACGGACATCAGTAAAAATTTCATCATGAAGAACCTTAAGCACATGCGTCAATTAGTTGCCCTGGCACTGACTGGTTTTGGCTTGTGCCTGCCCGTGCTGGCTTCAGACAAATTACGTCCAAACATTGTGGTGCTGGTCGCTGATGACTGGGGCTTTACAGATGTGGGCGCTTTTGGCGGCGAAATTGCGACGCCTCACCTGGATGATGATTTGGCGCGTCGCGGCATGCGCTTTTCAAACTTCCATGTGGCGGCATCTTGCGCGCCCACGCGGGCCATGCTGCTCACAGGCGTTGACAACCACCGCAACGGCATCGGTAATTTGCGCGAGACCATGCCCCAAGCGCACCTGGGCAAGCCTGGCTACCAGGGTTCTCTGGAAAAGAGGGCCGTCACAGTGGCCACGCTTTTAAAGGACAGTGGCTACCGCACCTACATCACCGGCAAGTGGAATGTCGGTAATGAGCCCTACAACCTTCCCAACCAGCGCGGCTTTGACCGCTCCATCGTTCAAGGCGATACCGGCTCTGACAATTGGGAGCCCAACAAACGCTACCTGCCCCATGCGGCCACAGTCAATTGGTATGAGAACGGGCAAGTGGCGGTCATGCCCGCTGAGTTTTACTCAAGCGCCTACTTTGTGGACAAGGCAATTGGCTACCTTGATGCCGATGCACAAAGCAAGCAGCCATTTTTCGCCTACCTTGGTTTTCAGGCCAACCATGTTCCTGTTCAGGCACCTCAAGCCTTTATTGACAAATACAAAGGGCGTTACACGCAGGGCTGGACAGCTCTGCGGCAAGCCCGGCGCGACAAAGCAGTTGAGTTGGGTCTTATTCCCAAAGACACCGCTATGCGCAACATGTCCACCACCAAAGACTGGGCGGCCTTGAGTGAAAAGGAAAAGCATCACCAAGCGCGCGAGATGGAGGTGTACGCCGCGATGGCCGATGCCATGGATCACCACGTTGGCCGATTTGTAGCGCACCTTAAAAAAACAGGCCAATATGACAACACCGTTTTTGTCTTTTTATCAGACAACGGCGCCGAGGGTTCGGACTACGACGAAGCCCAGATTTGGCTTAAAACCCAGTACACCCAGGACACCGAAAAACTGGGCGGCAAAGGTGCCTATGCCATTCCAGGCCCCGGCTGGGCCAGCGCCTCGGTCTCGCCCTTGTACACCTACAAATTTTACGCAGGGGAGGGGGGCGTTCGCGTCCCCCTGATTATTTCAGGGGTGGCGGGAATGCCCCAAAATCAAATCCACCACAGCATGGCCCACGTCACCGATATCGTTCCAACCTTGCTTGACCTCGCCGGTGTCGCACAGCCAGGGCGCCAATACAGAGGCCAGCTTGTAGAACCACTGCAGGGCCGAAGTTTGGTGTCAGTCTTGCAAGGCACTTCGTCGCAAGTTCACCCGGCTGAGCAGCCCATTGGCTATGAGCTTTCTGGAAGCCAGGCCCTGTTTAAAGGTGACCTCAAACTGGTCAAAAACATTGCGCCTGTGGGTGACGGGCAATGGTATTTGTACGACATTAAACACGACCCCGGTGAAACCAAAGACCTGAAAACCACCATGCCTGAGGTCTATAAAGTCATGCAAGCCGACTATGCAACTTATGCAAAATCTAACGACATCCTCGCCATGCCCGACGGTTACAACCCGGTTCGGCAAGTAGTCATCAACAGCTTTGTCAATTACTGGATTCCCGCTTATAAAACACCCGTTTTGGCATCGCTTTTAGGCATAACCCTTGCGGCTCTTGCCGTGTTTGGACTTCGCCGGCGACGCAGCGCCAAATGAACGCTAGCGCTTATTTTGACAGCCCTTGGCCTGGGGAGGATGGGGGGCCGCAGCGTCGCCAAGTTCCACGCAGGGGCCGAGGCTTGTCTATTCGGCCGGGCGAGCAACTTCGCTGCACCACCCGCTCTACCTTGATGTCTACCATGACCGTCCTGGGTAAACCTGGCGAAGTTTATTTACTGACACACTCCGCCCTGCGTGCCAAGCTGGGGCTGCCCACCACGGCTTGCGTTGAGTTGATTGACCCCCACTCGCTCAAAACTATTCGCCGTTCAGCACGCTTGCCAGGTGGACCCATGTGGCCCGGCGGCATGGCTATTCACCGCAATGGTGATTTGATCGTCGTGTACGGGCGCTATGCCCACCGGCTGAACCGCCAGTGTGAACAGCAGGCTTCACGCAAATTACCCGTCAACGCGCCCTACAACTCATTTGTTATTTTGGACAATGGGCTGATCGATACCAGAAATTTATCTGACAAGCAACCAGCGCAACTCAGCATTCTCGACCCCCAAACACTGGCATCATCCGCACCTGATGTGCTGCGCCCGCAACCCTCAGTGGCCCGTTTGAGCGCCACAGGAAATACAGTTTATGTGGTGGGTGTGCGCACCCTGTTTCGCTACCACTGGAGTGACATCGCCCATGCCCTTGTGCTTGATGGGCAGCACGCCTGGTTCTTGGATAACGGCAAGCACCGCTACGTCCACAAGATGGTAGGCGCCGGCGTCAACCCCAAGATGTTTGATGCGAAAAGGCACATCGTGCTGGCTTATGACTCTGCCAACCGGCACCTGCAAGCCTGGCGTGTGTGCCCTGACACCGCCACCTTGTCACCCTTTTGGCACAAGTCACCCTTTGGCTGCGCCAGCCACATGATTCTTTACCCGGATACGGGCGAGGTCGTCATTAACGACTACTGCCACTTTGGCGAAGAAGTGGTGGTACTGCAGATAGAAACAGGGGC
>CAIMHL010000474.1 GCA_903840825.1 uncultured beta proteobacterium | reverse complement strand
TCCTCAATGAAAAACATCACTATTAGGGGAACTTTGGATTGTAGCTGACGACTCTTTACAAGCAGCATGATGAATGTCTTTAACGAAAGACGATCTAGACCAATAATCAGCGTTTAACCGAGATTGTTCATTAGGACTTATGCTGACTTTGGCGGCACAATGACTGCTCACATTTTTTTGTGGATTTCTAATGGCATCCATTAGAAATTGTTCCATGAAATCAATGCTCCTTCTCTGAATTGACTGTCATCATGAAACCCTATGACCCGTTCGATCTCAAGTTCAGTTCGCGTGAAGTCACTGCCTGGGGTGGACTGGCCTTACTCAAGCGCATGCTTGACGGCCTGGACTTTCGAGCCGGCGTGCAAAGCTGGCAACTCCCCCCGCCAGGCTCCAACCGTGGCTACCGCCCGGAGCAACTCATCGAACAAATGATCGTCAGCATCTGGTGTGGCGCAGCCAGGTTCGCACAGGCTGACATCACCCGCCTGGATGCCACCCTGGTGCGACTATTTGACTGGGGTAAGGCTGCTGGCCACAAAGCCATCGTGCGGCTATTTCAACGCTTCGATCAAGCTGACTCCAGCCGGGTGCAAACCAGCAGTTTTCGTTGGCTCTTTGACAAACTGCGTCTGAACTCCATCACCCTAGATGTGGACTCCACCGTGCTTACCCGCTGGGGCTCACAAATCGAGGGTGGCGCCAAAGGCTACAACCCCAAACACCACGGCAGAGCCAGCCACCACCCGTTGCTGGCCTTTGTGGCTGATTGGCGGCTGGTGGCCAACTTTTGGCTGCGCCCAGGCAACACCAGTGCGTCCAACAATGCGCTGAGCTTTCTGGAGTCCACGCTGGAGAATCTGGGTGCAACCAAAGTCGGCCTGTTTCGTGCAGACAGCGGCTTCTATGACAAAGCCATAGTCGACTTTCTGGTGGGCAAGAAGATCACCCACATCATCAGCGCACGCCTGACACAGCCGCTGCAACAAACCATCGTGGATCAATGCAAATGGCAGCAAGTCGAGCCGGGACTTGAGGTTGGCGAAGTGAGTTACCAGCCCCATGGCTGGTCAAACCCGCAACGTCTGGTGGTGGTACGCCAGCATGTACGGCGCAACAATGGTGCGGTACCTGGCAAAACGCTGTCGCTGTTTGCTGATGATGAGGATTTGCAAGGTTGGCGCTACGGCGCGATGTTGACCGACTTGACGATCCCCGCACTGGATGTGTGGCGCTTGTACAGGGGAAGGGCAGACTGCGAGAATCGGATCAAGGAGCTTAAGTCTGACTTCGGCCTGGGCAGCTTCGTGCTGCGTGACTTCTGGGCGACAGAGGCGGCACTGGGGGTGACGATGCTGGCGTACAACCTGATGAGCGTGTTTCGCCATACGGTGATGCGCCAAAGCGTGCATCACACCCTCTCGACGTTGCATCACAAGGTTCTGGCTGTCGGTGCATTCTGGGATAGCCGCATGGACAAGTCGCAGAAGCAGACGTTTCGACTGGCTGTGGCACGCAAGCGAAGGCCTTGGTTTGAGGGGCTTTGGGCCAATGCCGGTGAGTCTTTGGCATTCGCGGATTCAGCTAAAAAATCCTAATGAACAATCTCGGTTAATTACTACAACCAAAACGCTGACGCCTTCTTTTTAGACACGGCCCACGTCGATATGACGCCGCTTTACGAGCGGTTTTTGCAGCACATTCCAAACGGTGGATTTTTGCTGGATGCGGGGTGCGGTTCTGGCCGCGACAGCAAGGCTTTTTTGGCGCGGCGCTTGCGCGTTCGGGCTTTTGATGCCTCACATGAGTTGGCGCAAAGAGCCTCCGTTTTTATTGGGCAGGCGGTGGCTACCCAGTCGTTTGACGAGATTGACGAGTCGGCTTGTTATGACGGTGTTTGGGCGTGCGCCAGCTTGCTGCACCTGCCCGAACACGCGCTACCCGATGCCCTTGGGCGGCTATGGACGGCCTTAAAGCCCGGCGGCACTTTCTATCTCAGCTTCAAACTAGGCCAAGGGGAACGGTCTGTTAAGGGAAGGCACTTTACAGATGCCACTGAGGCCGAATTGCGCGGCTGGCTTTCCAAACTGGCCGATGTTGATTCCATCGAATGCTGGACAACGCCAGACAATCGCCCAGACCGGCAAGACCATTGGCTCAATGCTTTGGTACACCGCAGCCCCAGCCAGCGCGTGAAACTAATCACAGGCGACAGAGACCTCCAGTTTCTCCCCCAGCTTCGCGGGGCTATGGCCCGCGCCCATGAAATTGATTTCACGGTGGCCTTTATCAAAACTTCGGGCTTGCGTTTGCTGCTCCCTGATTTACAGCAAGCGCTGACGCCAAACGAAGAAGTAGGCAACCTGCCTGCGCGGGTTCGCGTGGTCACCAGCGACTATCTGGATGTGACCGACCCCGAAGCGCTTCGCCTTCTCATGCTGCTGCAAGAGCTGGGGGCTGAGGTGAGGGTTTTTGAGACCCGCAAAAGCAGCTTTCACATTAAGGCCTATCTCTTTGCCCATTACACGCAAGACCGTTACTTGCACGGCACGGCATTTATTGGCTCTAGCAACATCAGCCGCCAAGCGCTCACCAATGGGTTGGAGTGGAATTACCGCGTTGACTACCCCGCAGACGATGGCTTCTTGGAAGCGCGCAACCGCTTTGAATCTGTATTTGCCGATTCAAGAACGGTGCCTCTCACGGATGCATGGATTGATGCCTACGAGGCGCGGCGCACCATTCACCCCATGCCGGTTGCCGCTGGCAGCGACGAGAAAGAAGCCGCACCCCAGCCCACACCGGTGCAAATTGCCGCGCTTGAAGCACTCGCCGCCACCCGATCACTTGGCTACCGACGCGGGCTTGTCGTGCTGGCCACGGGCCTTGGCAAGACCTGGTTAGCCGCGTTTGACGCGCAGCAAATGGGTGCCCGTCGCGTCTTGTTCGTCGCCCATCGGGAGGAAATACTTAACCAAGCGGCAGAAACGTTCCTTCGCATTCGACCCCATGCCCGCGTCGGTTTCTTCAGAGGCACCGTTCGCGATGTGCAAGTGGACGTGTTGTGTGCGTCCGTGCAAACGCTAGGTCGGCTTGCGCACCTGCAACGTTTTACACCCCAGCACTTCGATTACATCGTGGTTGATGAGTTTCACCACGCCGCAGCGCCCACATATAGGCGCTTGCTCAGTTACTTTTCTCCGCAGTTTTTGATTGGGTTGACCGCAACGCCCGACCGAACAGACCAGTCAGACATTTTGTCGCTGTGTGATGACAACCTTGTTTACAGCTGCAACCTTTATGCGGGCGTCACCGCCGGGCTGTTGGCCCCGTTTCATTACTTTGGCATGTGGGATGAGTCGGTTAACTACCGAGAAATTCCGTGGCGAAATGGCCGGTTTGACCCGGAACAACTCGCCAACAAACTCGCCACCCTAGCCCGTGCCCGCCACGCCCTAACGCAGTGGCGTGAAAAGGCACAAAAACGCACTCTTGCTTTTTGCGTATCCATACGCCATGCCCAGTTCATGGCCGAGCAGTTTCGCAAGGATGGCATCTCGGCAGCAGCGGTCTACTCAGGCTCAGACCTCAGCCGTGGCGATGCGCTGGCCCAACTGGCCGAGGGCGTTTTGCAGGTCATTTTTTCGGTTGACTTGTTCAGCGAAGGGGTTGACTTACCCTCGATTGACACCGTGCTGATGCTGCGCCCCACCGAGTCCAAGATTTTGTTTTTGCAGCAGCTTGGTCGTGGCCTGCGCCGCTTTGAAGGCAAAGAAAAACTGGTGGTTCTTGACTTTATAGGCAACCACCAAAGCTTCTTACATAAGCCCCAGGCACTGGCCCAAGTAGGCGCCAGTTACCGCGACATTGCCGCCTTTGCCCGCCAAGTAGAGCAACAGCAACTCGTGCTGCCTAATGGCTGCTTCATCAACTACGACATGGCTTTGATTGAGTTTTTAAAGTCATTGGATGTTGCGGGTGCGGCCCAAGATTACGAAGCGTTAAGGGCCACGCTGTGCCGTCGTCCATCCTTGGCCGAGTTTTACCGTTCGGGTGCCAACGTCACGCGCCTGCGTCTGCAATACGGCAGTTGGTTTGAATTCGTCAAAGACATGGGCGATTTGGCAGACTTGGACTTATCAACCGCCACGCAACATCAGCAGTTCCTGCGAGAAGTCGAAACGACCGCCATGACGCTGAGTTTTAAGATGGTTTTACTCGAAGCGTTTCAAGAATTGGACGGATGGAGCGTGCCACCTTCATTGCCCGCACTGACCAAGCGGTCGTTGACCGTGCTGCAACGTCGGCGTTCGCTGCTGAGGGACTTGCCAGAGCGTTTGAGTGAAACACAGGATGGTGATGCACTCGACTGGCAACGGTATTGGCGAGACAACCCAGTCAACGCTTGGGTAGGCGGCAACAGAAGCAACGCCGCAAGTGCATTTTTTAAGACAAATGGTGAGAATTTTTTACCCACGTTTACCGTCGCCGAAGCAGACCGCGAAGCCCTTGCCACGCTGGTTCAAGAGTTGGTTGATTACCGCTTGGCGTCCTATGCGGCCCGCCAATCGGCGGCCCCAGTGCCTGTTAGCAACGTCATTGCGTTTCCGGTTAAACCGATGGCGCGCCAAGAGGTGCCTTACTTTCCCACCCTCAAAATTGCTTGTGGCCACTTTCGGACGTCATCCAGCGAAGCCACCGAGCACCGCAGCCTGGGTAGCAGCTACGGCAAAATTGACCCCGCCCGCCACTTCATTGCTAGGGCAACGGGTAACTCTATGAACGGTGGCAAAAACCCGATTCTTGATGGTGATTACCTGCTGCTTGAGTTGGTCAACCCCACCAACGCCGGTTCTGTCACCGGCAGCGTGATGGCCATTGAGCGTCAGGACGAGTTTGGCGACAACCAATATTTGCTGCGCTCGGTGACCAAAGGGACCGCAGGCCAGCACGTCTTAAAAGCCTTCAACCCCGACTATGCCGACATGACCGCCACCGACGATATGCGCACGTTGGCCCGGTTTAAAGGCGTTGTTGACCCGATGGATTTGCACATCAACCAAAGTTTTATGCGCGATGAGGTTCCGGCTTTGTTTGGCGAGACGTTCAATGTTGGGAACTGGTCAATGGGGCATGTGGCCCTGAATGACAAAAAGGCGCACATTCTCTTTGTCACGCTCAACAAACAAGGCAAGGCCCAAGACCACCGCTACCTTGACCATTGGATTGACGAGCAGACTTTCCATTGGCAAAGTCAAAACGCCACCACGCCGGAAGGAAAAAGGGGGCAAGAAATCATTCAGCACGAAGCCAAGGGCATCGCCATCCACCTGTTTGTGCGCGAGCACAAGTTGCAGGCTGGCAAGGCTGCGCCGTTTTTGTATGTGGGTAAGGCCCGATACAAAAGCCACACCGGCAGTGCGCCTATGAGTGTTGTATTTGCACTGGATGATTAGCAAATAGCGGTTTGGCGCCCCATTTAGTCGCTATATAAAAAAGAGCTGCTTAAGCACGTATTTATTGCTCTAGACTCATATTTGTTATAAATTTTATAACTACTCAGCGCCATGGCCATCGGCCATGCAAGTTTCCCGAATATGACGCGTGACCCTGTA
>CAIMHL010000473.1 GCA_903840825.1 uncultured beta proteobacterium | reverse complement strand
TACCCAACCTGCGGAGGTACTTTGCAATCTCGTGATCCTGTGCAGAAATACCTTCTCGTGCATCTACGACAAAAATAACAACGTCAGCTTCAGCAACAGCTTGTCTGGTTTGCTTGGCCATTTCCTTAAAAATGCCATTTGTTGCATCGGGCTCAAAACCGCCCGTATCAATGGCAATGAATTCATGCTTGCCTTGTTTGCCATTTCCATAGTGACGATCTCGCGTAAGACCCGCGTAGTCGGCCACGATGGCATCACGAGATTTGGTTAAGCGGTTAAATAACGTTGACTTGCCAACGTTAGGACGGCCAACGAGGGCCAAAACAGGTTTCATGATTTACGCTCTAACTCTTACTCAGGCTTAATGCCAAAAACGCCACCGTTACGGGTAACAACTACCAGCATTCCACCGGCCATAATTGGGCCAGCAACAATAGCTGAACCATCTGTTTTCAAATAAGCAAGCGCACTTCCGTCAATTGGCGAGACAAAATGCACATTACCTTCATCGTCGCCCACGGCAATTGATCGAATCAAAAGCACAGGTGCTGTCAGACGTCTGAACTTTAGCCGTTCAGAAACCCATACGCTTTCGCCATTTGAACGACGCCAAGCCATCAACTTGCCATCGCTCTCGGCACCAACAACTAATTTGGAGTCACCGGCAAGCCCAACTGAACCGCTGGCTGGCTTGGACCATATCAAATTACCACTGGAAGCATCCACGCAACCTACTGCAGTTTGAAATGCGCGGGCGCAGACAATACTTCCATCACGGCTGGCCGGACCCACCAAATCAACCAAGCGCTCGATCTCGTTGGTTCCCCTTGGTGAGGCAATAGGGGATTCCCAGCGAATAACGCCATTTATTGCATTGATACTGACCAATTGCCCTGAGAGACCAGCCACCAAAGTATCACCAACCGCCAGCAACACACCTGATTGACGAAGCACCAGTGATTCACCAGGACGCTGTAACAACCATAAACGCCGCCCTGATGCAGCATCAAATGCTGAAACCGATCGATCTGCGGCAAGTATTAATACACGACCACCAGCGACCAATGGCGCGGTGAATACCTGAGCAAGCATTTTTTGCCGCCAAACTTCACGCCCACTTAAAGTAGTGATCAATTCATTGTTGCGAGTAACCACAGCAGCCACTTCGGTACTGGCGCCCAAACCTGAGGCAATTTTCTCGCCCAGCGAAACCTGCAAAGACTGCGCACCATTAGCTGTATTGATAGAAACAATGGAGCCGACTGAGTTAGCCAACAACACGCCTTGCTCGACTGCCTTTGGCTCTAGCTGGAAATCGACGGGGCCGATATTGGATGTCCAAGCTAGGCGGACGTTCAACAGTCCTGGATTCAAGCCCAAGTCGGCCGGTATTAATTTATCCGGAGTTGATGAACAACCCAACAGCACCCCAAAGGACGAGCATAAAACAAGGGTTTTACTGAGAGTACGTATGAAACTAATTTTCATTTTTTGGCCGCATCGGAGTTGGTGGGCTGTGGGGTATTTTTATCGGCTACAACCGACAGGGCATCCGTGCGGCCGACAGGATCAATTCCAAGCGCATTCAATTTCACTTCCACCAGGCGCCGGTACTCAACTCGATCTTCAAAACCTTTAAATGCCTTTGTATATTCAGAAACAGCCTCAGCTCGTTTTGCCTGCAGCGCATAGACATCCCCTTTGCGATCGGCCACCAAGGCGTCAAACTCGGAGGGAAATGGGTTGCCAAGTACGGCCAGTGCATCGTCGTACGCTTTATTTTGGACATGGATACCCGCCAAACGCAGTTTGGCAATGGCTTGATACCCTTTGTCAGATGACTTATCGGCAACCCAAGACAGAGCGGCTTTGGCAGCATCAGCGTTGCCAAGCGTGAAATATTGCTTTGCCACCATTAAACCGGCCTGCTGCGCATAAGCGGTTGATGCAAAGCGCTCCTTCATGTCAGAAAAAGCACGGTCAATTTTTGCCTGATCGCTTGTGTTAGCCACCCTCGCGACCTCATCAAACATGGCAGCAGCCTGAAGCGCTTGTGAACGTTGCCAATAGTTATAGAAGTTCCAGCTTGCAAACGAGGCCAACACAGCGATCAATGCCCAAGTTATGGGATTGCCGTATTGCTTCCAAAAATGCTTGAGCTGGTCAAGTTGCTCTTGTTCTTCGAGATCTAAATGATTTGCCATAAGTGTATTTTGTTATTTCTTAGATTGTAGGGTGGGCGCCCACTCAAGCACATTAAGGAGTGACTGACTCACCTGGGAGCCTGTTCCGTCACGCAAGGCTTTAACCGTCACTTGATGTTGAGCGACTTCATCGGGTCCAAAAATTAGGGCAAAAAGAGCTTTGCTGGCATCTGCTTTTTTGAACTGAGATTTCATGCTGCCCATCGCATTGGCTGAGCTTGCGTGCATTTGAACGCTGATACCAGCTGACCGCAGAGACTCGATCGTTTTTAAAGCCACGGGCAGTGCTGATGTGTCTGCAATTATCGCGTAAGCATCCAACTCAAGTTCAACAAGAGGAAATCCTTGTTCTTTGAGCAACTCAAGAATTCTGTCTACGCCCAGTGCCCAACCAACAGCAGGCGCAGGTTTACCGCCTAATTGTTCCACCAGATAATCGTAGCGACCACCCGCACAAACGGTACCCTGTGAACCCAGGCGATTCGTCGTGAATTCAAAAACGGTCAAATTGTAATAATCCATGCCGCGCACCAAGCGAGGATTGACGATGAATTCAACACCATTTACTTCAAGTATTGACTTCAAAGTATTAAAGTGAAGCAAGGACGCTTCACCTAAAAAATCAAGCAATCTGGGTGCAGATTCGACCACGCTTTGTATGGCTGGATTTTTCGTATCAAGTATTCGAAGTGGATTACTGTGAAGACGTCGCTTGGCTTCTTCATCCAAATATTCAGAATGAAGCTCGAAGTGAGCAATCAAAGCTTTGCGATGATTTAGACGCTCGTCAGGTTGACCGAGACTATTGAGCTCAAGGCAAACATCGTTTAGCCCTAGCTCCTTCCAGAGTGCAACCGCCAGAAGAATGAGCTCTGCGTCTATTTCAGCGCCTGGAAAACCAAGTGCTTCGGCGCCAATTTGGTCAAATTGGCGGTATCGACCACGCTGTGGTCGTTCGTGTCTAAACATCGGACCCATGTAATAGAGGCGTTTTCCGCCGTCATAAAGCATGGAGTGCTCGACAACCGCCCGCACGACCCCTGCCGTTGATTCAGGCCGCAAGGTCAAAGGATCACCGTTCAAACGATCCTCGAATGAATACATTTCCTTTTCAACGATGTCAGTGACTTCACCCAAACCCCTGATGAAAAGGGGCGTACGCTCGACAATGGGGGTGCGGATATTTCGGTAGGCGTAACGCGCCATTAATGCGCGCACTTTGGACTCAAGCCATTCGACTGTTGCAGACTCAGGCGG
>CAIMHL010000472.1 GCA_903840825.1 uncultured beta proteobacterium | reverse complement strand
TGCACGCAACGTGGTGTCGACTTCGCACCCGCTGGGCGCGCAGGCGGGTTTACGCATGCTGCTCAAAGGCGGCAATGCGGTGGATGCCGCCGTGGCCTCAGCCGCTGCGATGTCTATCGTCGAGCCCGTGAGCAACGGCCTGGGCAGCGACTCGTTTTGCCTCGTATGGGATGGCAAAAAACTGCACGGCTTAAACGCCTCAGGCCGGGCACCCGGCGCCTGGACGCCCGAATACTTCAAGGGCCGCTACGGCCCCAACGCCACCAACCCGCCCAAGCGCGGCATGGATTCGGTGACGGTTCCGGGTGCGGTCAGCGCCTGGGTGGCCTTGAGTCAGCGCTTTGGCAAGCTGCCTTTTGCCGACCTGATGGAGCCTGCGATCGAGTTGGCCGAGCGCGGCTACGGCGTGCCCACCGTGGTGCAGCAAAAGTGGGCCGCACCGGTGGCCGAGTTGCAGGGTTTGCCAGGATTTGCCGGTGCTTTTTTACCCCGGGGCCGGGCGCCGTTGGTGGGCGAGTTGTTTCAGTTTCCGTCCGCAGCGCGGGGCTTGCGCGCCATTGCCGCCACCCAAGGTGCAGCGTTTTACACCGGCGAAATCGCGCAGGCGCTGGTGCATTTCTCAAACAAAAACGGTGGCAGCCTGAGCCTGGCCGACCTCGCCGCGCACCAGCCCGAGTGGGTCACGCCTATTTCAAAAGACTACCGCGGCTACACCCTGCATGAGATTCCTCCTAGCGGCCAAGGCATCGCGGCCTTGATAGCGCTGGGGATTTTGGGCCACTTTGACCTGGCCAGCTTGGCGCTGGACGGCGTGGATTCCCAACACCTGCAAATTGAGGCCATGAAACTGGCCTTTGCCGATGTGTACCGCTTTGTCGCCGAGCCGGCCAGCATGGGCGTGACCGTGGCGCAAATGTTGGATGACAATTACCTAGCGTCGCGTGCCAAACTCATTGACATGAAGCGGGCGCAAGACTTCAAGGCGGGCAACCCGGTCAAGGGCGGCACCATTTACCTGAGTGCCGCAGACGAGTCCGGCATGATGGTCAGCTTTATCCAAAGCAACTACATGGGCTTTGGCTCGGGCTGCGTGGAGCCGCAATATGGCGTGAGCCTGCAAAACCGGGGCCACGGCTTTAGCTTGGACCCGAGCAGCCCCAATGTCGTGGCACCGGGCAAGCGGCCGTTTCACACCATCATTCCCGCCTTCCTCACCAAAAATGGTCAGCCGGTGATGAGCTTTGGCGTGATGGGCGCCAACATGCAGCCGCAAGGCCACATGCAAACGCTGGTGCGCATGCTGGACTACGGCCAAAACCCGCAAGCCGCATGCGATGCGCCGCGTTGGCGTTTTAATGCCGGGCTGGAGATCAACGTCGAGGCATCCATGTCAAAAAGCACGGTGCAAGGCTTGGGCGAACGCGGCCACCGCATGGAAGTCATTAACGATTCGTACCAAGACTTTGGCGCGGGTCAGTTCATCTGGCGCGCCGGTGACCCCGCTGCCGAGGGCTACGTGGTGGCCAGCGATGCGCGTCGCGACGGGCAGGCAGTCGGGTTTTGAGCGCAGCTTCGAAAAACTCAGCACTTGGTTTGCTGTTTGCCACTTTTGGGGCGATTGCTTTCAGCGGCAAAGCCATCATCGTGAAGCTGGCTTACCGGCACGGGGTCGATGCGGTCACGCTCATCATGTTTCGCATGCTGTTTGCGCTGCCCATTTTTGCCTTGATGGCTTGGTGGGCCAGTCGGGGCAAACCGCCTTTGACCCGCCGTGACTGGATGGGCATTTTGGGGCTGGGCTTCACCGGCTACTACCTGGCCAGTTTTCTGGACTTTGCGGGCTTGTCTTACATCAGCGCCTCCCTAGAGCGGCTCATTTTGTACCTCAACCCCACGCTGGTCTTGCTACTGGGATTGGTGCTTTACAAGCGCCGCATCACACGCCCCCAGGTGCTGGGCATGCTGATCAGTTACAGCGGCATCTTGCTGGTGTTTGGCCACGAGATTCAGTTGGTGGGTCCGCATGTGGCGCTGGGAGCGCTGTTGGTTTTTTTGAGTGCAGTGAGTTACGCGGTGTATTTGAGTTTCAGCGGTGAGTTGGTGCAGCGGCTTGGTTCCCTGCGCTTGGTCGGCTTGGCCACCACAGTGGCCTGCCTGCTGTGCCTGGGGCAGTTTGTGATTTTGCGGCCCCTGAGTGCTGCGCTGGTGGCGCCCGAGGTGCTCTGGCTCTCGCTGCTGAACGCGACGTTGTGTACCGCAGTGCCTGTTGTTTTGGTCATGATGGCGATTGAGCGCATTGGTGCCTCCGTGGCCTCACAGGCGGGCATGATCGGGCCCATATCCACCATTTTGATGGGGGTCTTAATATTGGGCGAACCTTTCACGGCTTGGGTGGCGGCTGGCAGTGTGTTGGTGATTGTGGGTGTTTTTGTGTTCAGCCAGCGCAGGCTTTAGAGCGGCTTGGCTTGAATTTGTCAGGTGATTAACGGAGATAAACAACATGGATTTAGGCTTAAAAGGCAAATGGGCGCTGGTGTGTGGCGCCAGCAAGGGCTTGGGGCTGGGCTGTGCCCAAGCGCTGGTGCAAGAGGGCGTGAACGTCCTCATCGTCGCTCGCGGCTTAGAAGTGCTTAAGCAGGCTGCTGAAAAATTGATAGCTGACCAAGCCCATAAAACGGGCGCTACAGTGCTATTTGTTGCTGCAGATATCACCACCGAGGCCGGCCGGGCTGCCGTGTTTGCGGTGCGCCAAGACTTTGACATCGTGGTCACCAACGCCGGTGGCCCCCCGCCCGGCGATTTTCGGGATTGGGCGCGCGAAGACTGGATCAAGGCCGTAGACGCCAACATGCTCACCCCCATCGAGCTCATCAAAGCCACGGTGGACGGCATGTCCACTCGCGGGTTTGGACGCATCATCAACATCACCTCAAGCGCAGTGAAAGCGCCGATTGATATTTTGGGCTTGTCCAACGGTGCCCGCAGCGGCTTGACCGGTTTTGTGGCGGGGGTCTCGCGCAGTGCATTGGCGGCCCAGGGCGTCACTATCAACAACCTGCTACCCGGCGCGTTTGACACCGACCGGCTCAAAACCACCATGAAGGGCGCGGCACAAAAAACCGGCCAGCCCATAGAGGCCATCATGGACGCCAGGCGCAAAACCATTCCCGCCAAACGCTTTGGCAACCCGGAAGAATTTGGCGCCATCTGTGCCTTTTTGTGCAGTCAGCAAGCGGGCTACATCAACGGGCAAAATGTGTTGGCCGATGGCGGCGCTTACCCCGGCGCGTTTTAAAACTTTTTACCCACTGGAGGTCTTTATGTCTCAAACAGTTTCAACCTATTCCCTGTTGCGCCGCACCTTGCTGGCCAGCGCCTTCATGCTGGCAGGCTTGGCGCAGGCCCAAACTGGCACCATCAAGCTGCTGGTCGGTTTTCCGCCCGGTGGCGGTACCGACGCCATTGCCCGCACCCTGGCTGAAAAGCTCAAAGACCAGTTAGGCACCCCCGTTATTGTTGAAAACAAGGCCGGCGCCGGTGGTCAGATTGCAGCCCAAGCCTTGAAAGCCGCCGCGCCCGATGGCACTACTTTTTTCCTCTCGCACGACCACACCATCTCCATTTTGCCGCTGGTGGTCAAAAACCCCGGCTTTGATTCGGCGCGTGATTTTGTCGCTGTGGCCGGTTTTGCCACTTTTGTGAACGCGCTGGCGGTGTCGGGCGGCACGCCGGCCAAAACCATGGGCGACTACGTGGCTTGGGTCAAAGCGCAGGGCGCTGGCAAAGGCACCATCGGCGTTCCCGCCCCGGCCTCAGTGCCTGAGTTTTTGGTCAAGATCATTGGCCAAAAATACGCCATTGATATGCAGGCCGCGCCCTACCGGGGCAGCGCGCCCATGATGGGCGACATGCTGGGCAACCAGATCAGCGCCGGAGTGGCGTCTATTCCTGACTTCATCGAGAACCACAAAGCGGGCAAGGTGCGCATTGTGGCGGTGCTGGGGGGCGTGCGCCAAGCCTCATTGCCCGATGTACCCACCTTTGCCGAACTGGGCATGGCCGGTTTTGAAGACGTGCCTTATTACGGCATTTTTGCCCCCACCGGCACACCCAAAGCCACGATTGACCGCTTCTCGGAAGCGGTGGCCAAAGTCATTGCACAGCCTGATGTACGTGAGCGCCTGACCGCGATGGGTTTGACGGTGGGCTACATGACGCCCCAGCAACTCACCACCCGTGAGCAAGCCTACGCCCAAACCTGGGCGCGCATCATCAAGGCGAGCGGTTTCCAGGCGCAGTAACCACGATGCCGCCCACGATCAAGGCAAACGCCAAGACGTGAAAAAGATGCGGCATCTCCCCCAAAAAGGCAGCCGAGAGCAGCGCGGTAAACAGCGGGGTGAGGTTGGCAAAAAAGCCCGCCACCGCTGGCCCGGCTCTCGACACCCCCGCCCCCCAGGCTCGATAGGCCAGCACGGCCGGGCCCAAAGCGATGTAGATGAGCGCGGCAATCAGGGGCCAACCCCACTGGACATGCCCCTTGGCCAGCGCCCATTCGCCGCCTGCAAACAGCCCGGACCACACCAGACCAAAGGCCACTTGGGCCAGCAAAAAAGCCGACCAGTTGCTGCGAATTTCCGAAGGCTCGGTGGTGGGGCGCGACAACATCCAGCTGTAATAGGCCCAGGCCCCTGAGGCCAGCAGCACATAAATATCGCCGGTGACTAGGTGTACGTTGAGCAATAAATCAAGCTGACCGCGTGACAGCACCAGCAACACCCCCGCGACCGACATCGCCGCCCCCAGCCACTGGCGCGGGCTGATGGCTGCGCCAAAAAACAGGCGCCCGATCAGCAGCATCCACACCGGCGCGCTGGACCCCACCAGCGTCACGTTGAGCGGGGTGGAGGTGTTCAAGGCCAAGTACAACAGGGCGTTGTAGCCCCCCACACTCAGCAGGCCCAAAAACCCAAAGCGTCGCCAATTCGGCCAAAGCCGACTTTTTTTACCAAGCACCTCGCCTGCCAGGGGCAGCAGCACGGCAAATGCAATCAGCCAGCGCAGCAGGTTGAGCGTCATGGGCGAGCACAGGTCGCTCACCAAGCGGCCCACCACGGCGTTGCCAGCCCATAACAAAGGTGGAATGGTCAGCAAGAGCGCGGCAGTGGGGGTCAGTTTCGGGTGCATGCAAGGACTGTAACAAGTCAATCGACGCATAGGCGGTCGCGCTGATGACCCCGAGACAGCCATCGTCAACATTTCATGGCAATATGCTGGCAGTTTTTAGCAGCCAAATATTTACCGAGGACACAAGCCCATGACAACCCAGACTTCACGCGCCATCCACATAGACCAACACGGCGGCCCCGAGCAACTTAAATTGGTGACCGTCAGTGTGGGAGACCCCGGCCCCGGTGAAATCCGCATTCGCCACCACGCGGTGGGCCTGAACTTCATTGACGTCTACCAGCGTAGCGGCCTGTACCCGATGGCCTTGCCCGTGCAACTCGGCATGGAAGCCGCGGGCATCGTAGAAGCCGTGGGCGAGGGTGTGACCCACCTGCAAGTGGGCGACCGCGCCGCCTATGCCAGCCAGCCGCCGGGCAGCTACTGCGACCTGCGCGTGATTCCCGCCAAATGCGTGTGCAAATTGCCTGATGCTATCTCGTTCGAGACCGGTGCCGCCATGATGCTCAAAGGCCTCACCGCCCAGTATCTTCTCAAGCGCACGCTGCCCCAAGGCGGCTTGAAGGCAGGCGACTTTGTGTTGTTTCACGCCGCTGCCGGTGGCGTCGGCCTGATTGCCTGCCAATGGGCACGCGCCCTGGGCTTGCAACTCATCGGCACCGCAGGCTCAGACGCCAAATGTGCGCTGGCCAAAGAGCACGGCGCAGCTTTCGTCATCAATTACTCAAGCGAAGATTTCTTGGCCCGGGTGAAAGAAATCACCGGCGGCAAGGGCGTCAAAGTGGTTTACGACTCGGTGGGTAAAGACACCTGGGACAAATCGCTAGACTGCCTAGCCTCGTTTGGTCTGATGGCCAGCTTTGGCAATGCCTCAGGCCCGGTGGCCCCTATGGCCCCCGGCATTCTCGGCCCCAAAGGCTCTTTGTTTTTGACGCGCCAAACACTGTTCACCCACATCGCCACGCGTGAAACCACCCAGGCGATGGCCGATGATTTGTTTGAAGCCGTGATCAGCGGCAAGGTCAACATCCGCATCGACCAGCGCTACAAGCTTGAAGACGTGCAGCAAGCCCACCGCGACTTGGAAGCCCGCAAGACGACTGGGTGTTCGATTTTGACTTTGTAGAAACTACGCTGCGGCAGAACTGCCGCAGCGAGTTAGTCCGTTTTCAAATGTCAGTTTTCAAATGTCAGTTTTCAAATGTCAGTTTTCAGATTGCCGTCAGCCAGCAACTTTGTGAGGATGGCTGTGTCCGAACTACCGCCAGCATATGTTTGCAAGCTTGCATAGGTGATGTTCTCTAAAGTAATTGTCTGCCCCGTGCCGCCAGCCGCCAGGCCGTTTGTGTCTACAGTGATGAGGGTTTGACCTGCAACGTTGGCACTGAAATCGAGGTGGGCGTCCAGGCTTGCTGCGTTCGCGTGTTCGTCGACCAACAAGTCCTTCAAGTCGAGCGCATCACCAGCAGCGGCCAATGTGAAGTCTTTGATGACATCGCTACCCGTTTCGCCCAGACTCCACTTGAATACATCTTCCCCAGTTCCTCCAGTCATGGTGTCATTGCCCGTACCACCCGCGATGACGTCAAAGCCCGTGCTGGTGATGATGGTGTCATTGCCAGCACCACTGTTAATAATTTGAATGGCAGCGCCTGTGGTGATGGTGTCGTTCCCGGAACCGGTGGTAATGGTGCTGGAGGTCACTGCAGCACCTGTCACGATGATGTTATCGCCGTCACCCGCATTGATGATGTAGTTGCCTGCGCCGGTGGTAATGGTGTCTATGCCAGCACCACTGGTAATGGTGCTGTTACCAGCACCGAGGTTGACAATATTGATGCCTTCCCCGACATCGACAGTGTCATTGCCAGCACCGAGGTTGACGGTGTCGTTGCCGCCCTCGCCGTAGATGATGTAGTTGCCTGCCGGACCGGTAAAGGTGTCGTTGCCGGCGCCACCCCAGGCGGTGTTGGACGTGGTCACGTTGATGGTGTCATCACCGTCGCCGCCATAGATGAGGACGCCAGCAGCGGCGTTGATGATGTCGTTGCCGCTGTCACCATAGACGGTGCCGAGACCGGCACCCAAGGTGATGTTGTCAGCATCAGCACCGCCGCTAATGATGCTGTCGCCCGCGGCGGCGATGATGGTGTCAGCTCCATCACCGCCGCTAAGGGTACTGTTTCCAGCGGCGACGTTGATGTAGTCGTTGCCAGCGCCACCATCGATGATGAAGTTGCCGGCAGCGGCGTTAAAGGTATCGTTGCCGTCGCCACCATAGGCATTGTTACTGACGCCAAGGTTGAATATGTCATCACCGGCACCACCATAGCCAGTGTTGTGGCCAGCGCCTATGGTCAAGGTATCGTTACCGTCCCCGCCAAAGATGAGGTTGTTGTCACCAGCACCCATCGTGAAGGAGTCGTTTAAGCTCGTGCCTAAAATGACGTGGCCGTCTGACGCAGCAATAGTAATTGCGTAGGAGGGTGCAGTGACGAAATCCGTCGGCAGTATCAAGGCTATAGCGTCGGTGTCAACCAGGGTACCGTCGCTGGTGGCGACAGTCAGGGACTCCGCGCCCGTGTGTCCGGCAGCCCTGACGTAGCTCAAGCCATTAAGCGCGAAGTTGATCTCGGCGGCAGTGCCCTCAATGCTCACGCTGCCCGAGCCGTTGCCCGTAATCAGCGCAGCGCCGCCCGCAGTCACCACAGTCAGTGTCCCGCCGCTGCCCACATTCAGCGTCGTTGTCAAGATCGTGCTGTCCGCATCGGCTACCGTGATGGCGTTGCCGTTGATGGTGCTCAACACCAGCGTATCGGTTGCCAATAGTGTGTACTGCGGGCTTGGCACCGTGTTTAATGGCGGCGCCGCGCTAGCTGGTACGTAGTTGTTTACATTAACATTGACATAGGCGCTCTCGTTGACTCCGCCAGATGTCACCGTGTACTTGAAAGTCGCCATGCCGACGTAGTCGATATCATCCGGCGTGAACACCAGCTTACCGCCCAGCAGCGCCACGCTGCCGTGGGAAACGGTCAACGCCGCTCCGCCGTCGGTAATGGCGCTGCCGTTGATGGCCGTGATCACTCGTCCGCTGTTCTCGAAGTTGTCATTGGCAAGCACGTCGATCTCCACCGACGAGATCGCCGCGACTTCTTCCGTCGTCGCGAGCGCCGTCATTGCCGCAGCGAGCCCGTTTGCTGCCGCTGTGTTGGCCACAAACTCCAAATCGCCGACCACAATCGTTTTGTCAACTGTCGCCATCAGCGTCAGCTCACCCGCTGTAATGCCCAGTCCACCTGCTTCGGTGTATTGATAAATCGCCGAACCGTTGCCGGCGCTGACAACAAAGAAAGCGACTGTGCCGTTGCTGGCATTGGTCCAGGTCGCCCCGCCTTGCAAGGCGGTAGCCGACAAGGCCACTGTGCTTGCATCGGTTGGCCCGACCGCGTTCAGGAAGTAAACCTCGCCTGCGGTCACCGTCAAGGCACCCGCACCATTCACGGCAGTGGTTGCCGTCTGCGTCGTCATGGCGGCCAGATTGAGCTTGTCAACACCGGTCGTGAATTGGGTGATGATGTCGCTGCCGTTGGAGGTTGCATTGGAGCCGAAAATGACGGTGTCGATGTTGGCGTCCGATCCGAGCCAGATGATGTCATCGCCCGCACCGCTGACGATGATGTCTGCACCCGCAGCAGCGTTGATGCGGTCATTGCCATCACCACTGAAAACGATGTCTGCATCAGCGCCCGCGGCGATGATGTCGTCACCTCCGCCACCGAGAACGATGTCTGCACCTTCCCCCGTGGTGACGGTGTCATTGCCCGCGCCACCGAAGACGATGTCGTCACCTACAGTGGTGGTGACGGTGTCATTGCCCGCACCACTAACGACGAGGTCTTTACCGTAACCCGTGGTGATGGTGTCATTGCCCGCACCACTGAGGACCATGCTGGTACCCAAACCCGTGGTGGTGATGGTGTCGTTGCCTTCCTCGGTGACCACCTTGGAGTTGCCCACGCCCGTGGTGGTGACAGTGACGGTGTTGTTGCCGGCGCCGGCGGTGATGAGGTTTTCGCCGTTGACCGCTGTGGTGGTGATGGTGTCGCTGCCACTGCCGGTTTCAATCTTATTGCTGCCGTTGCCCGTGGTGGTGGTGGTGATGCTGTTCTCGCCATTGCCAGCACAGATGACGTTTTCGCCGGTGAAGTTGGTTGTGGTGATGGTTTCATTACCGCCCAGCGTCACGATGCTGGTGCCGCCAACGCCCGTGGCGGTGGTGGTGATGGTGTCGTTGCCACCCAAACCGCGGATGACGGCTCTGCCATCCACAACACTGGTGGTGTGGGTGTCACTCCCCGCTGTCAGGAGGGTGCCGCCGGCGGGTATGGCGTCACAGAAGTCCGTGCTGGTAGGCGTTATTGCCGCCGTGTCGGCCACAATATCAGCCACTGGCGTCAGATTGATCGCGATGCTGCCGCTTGTCACTGTGGTGCCTTCGGTGGTCTGAACCTTAAGGATTGCGGACCCGTTGTAGTCGGCCACTCCGCCAGCGTAGCTCAAGCCGTTCAAGGCGCCGGTAATCTCCGCCGCCGTGCCCGTGATGGTCACGCTGCCGGTTACGTTGTTCGTGATCGTCGCTCCCGTAAATGCCAGCGCCGTCAGCGTCCCGCTGCCTACGCTGAGCGTCGTACTCAAAGTCCCGCTGCCTGTCACCGTGATGGCGTTGAGATTGGTCGCACTGAACACGAGCGCCACGTCTTCTGGTGTGTTCTGACCGCCTGGCACGGTATTGACCTGCGCAACCGAACCCGAATCGTTGTCGGTGATGTTGCCGGTGGCGGCGACGCCGCCAACTGACAGGACAAAGGTTTGGGTTGTCTCAAAGATTGAGTCGTTGGTGGTCGGCACGGTGACGGTGAAGCTGGTCACGCCGGCTGGCACGCTCACCAAACCGGTGACGCTGTTATAGATCACGCCGTTGGTGAAGGTCACCGCGTTTGTATAGTCTTCGCCGAGCACCGCGGAACCGTTGGTGAGCGCCAGGGCGAACGAGGTCTCGGTCGACGAAGCGCTCGACAGATTGACCGTGAAGACCGCGGCCACACCCTCAACGACGGTCACATTGTTGATGGTGCCAGACAGGTCGCCGACGTGGCTGATGGTCGGCACAGCGTCGTTGTCGGTGATGTTGCCAGTGCCGGTTCCGGTGCCGATTTGCAGGGTGAAGTTTTCTGCCGGTTCATAGACCAAATTGTTGACGGTCGGCACGGTGACGGTGAAGCTCATCACGCCGATAGGGACCGTGATGTTGCCGCCACTCATCGTCACGCCATCGCTGAACGTCATGGCGCTGGTGTAGTCGCTGGTCAGGTTCGCTGTGCCGTTAATTAGACTGATCGTAAAGGTGTTTGTGGTGGTGCCAGGGTGTGACAGGTTGACCGTGAAGACAGCGACCACGCCCTCGGCGACCGTTACATTGCTGACGGAACCGGACGGATCACCGATGTGGGCAATGGTCGGGGGGCCGTCGTTGTCGAGGATGGTGCCGGTGCCAGTGATGCTGCCGACCAACAGGTTGAAGGTCTCGGTTGGTTCAACGCCCGTATCGTCGACGGTCCGCACGGTGACCGTAAAGCTGGTGACGCCTGCCGGGATACTGACACTGATGCCATCGGGATTGAGTGTCACGCCGTTGCTGAACTTCATCGCGTTCGTGTATTCAAGGGTGGCTGCGCCGTTGACCGCCAGGTAGTCGCTACCTAGATTCGCGGTGCCGTTGGTTAGCGACAAGGCGAACGAGGTTGCGATCGACGATGCGTTCGACATAGTGACCAAGAAGACAGCCAACGCGCCCTCATCAACCGTCACATTGCTGCCAAAGCCGCCTGCATCGCCGACGTAGGTGATGGTTGGGATATCGCCGTCATCGGTAATGGTTCCGGTGGCCGCAGTCCCCGTCGTGCTCAGCGCCACGCTGTTTGTGGTGGCGCTGGTGATGGTGGCCACCACGGTCTCGTCGCCCTCGAACACCGTGTCAGCCGTCGGCGTGACGGTGAAGGTGGCGCTGCTGGCGCCGGCGGCGATGGTCAGCGTGCCGGTGCTGTTGTTGGTGGTGTAGTCGCCTGAGACGGCCGTGCCGCTCAGGGTGTAGTTCACCGTGGTGGCAAACGCGCTCGCCGTGGACAGGTTGACCGTGTAGGTCATCACGCCTGCGGCGTCCTCGGCCAGGGAGCCAGGGGCCACGGCGATGGACACCGTCGGGGTGTCGTTGTCAGCTGCGCTCGTGCCTATGGCAAACGGTCCGGTGCCGGTGCCGTCGTCCAGGATGGTGCCGGTGGCCGTGGCGGTGGTAATCGTGCTGCCAGCGCTGTTGTTGCTCAAGGTGACGCCGAAGGCTTCGCTGCCCTCGTAGACCGCATCCTGTGTGGTCTGTACCGTGAAGGTCTGGCTGGTCTCGCCTTGGGCGAACGTCAGGGTGCCGTTTTTGGCAGTGAAGTCGTCTCCACTGAGTGCGGTGCCGCCGCTGGTTCCAAAGTCCACTGACTGGCTGGCCTGTGCGTCGCCCGTGCGGGTAACGGTGAAGGTCATCAAACCGCCCTCGGAGATGCTCACATTGTTCACGCTGAAGCTGGGCGCTGTGTCGTTGTCGGTGATCGTCGCTGTGCCAACCACCGCTGCGTTGCTGGTGAGCGTGCCGGTAAGCGCGCCGGTGGACAGGGTGAAGGTTTCGCTCGACTCGCTAATGGTGTCATCGGTGGTGGCCAGGCGCAGCTGCACCGAGGTCTGGCCTGCGGTGATGCTGACCGCGCCGCTGAC
>CAIMHL010000471.1 GCA_903840825.1 uncultured beta proteobacterium | reverse complement strand
CAGAACAGCACAATGGCCGGGAACAACCAGCGGTAAGGCACGCTCAACAACCTGATCCAGATGCCGATCAAAGGCAGGTTCAGCACGATCAACATGGCGTTGCCAATCCACATGGAGGCAATCAGGCCCCAGAACAACTCAGGGTTGCTGGTCATGACCTGGGGGCCAGGCTGGATGTTGTGAATGGTCATGGCACCCACCATCAAGGCCATCACCGCATTGGGCGGAATACCCAGTGTCAGCAAGGGGATGAAGGAGGTTTGCGATGCTGCGTTGTTGGCCGCCTCAGGCGCAGCCACGCCGCGAATGTTGCCCTTGCCGAAAGGCACTTCACCGGCGTTGAGTTTGGTTTTCTTTTCAATCGTGTAGGCTGCAAAAGCGGCCATCACGGCACCGCCGCCGGGCAAAATACCCAGCACCGAGCCCAAAGCTGTGCCGCGCAACACCGCAGGCACCATGTGCTTAAAGTCTTGTTTGCTGGGCAACAGGCCTTTCACGTTGGCGGTAAACACCTCTCGCTCACTGGCATGCTTGCCTAGGTTGCTGATGATCTCGCCGTAGCCGAACACGCCCATGGCGATCACGATAAAGCCAATGCCGTCGGTGAGCTCTGGAATGTCAAAGCTAAACCGGGCGACGCCCGAATTCACATCAGTACCGATTAAGCCCAACAGCAAGCCCAACAAAATCATGCCCACCGCTTTGAGGAGTGAGCCTGAAGCCAGCACCACCGCGCCAATCAAGCCCAAAATCATGAGCGAGAAATACTCGGCAGGACCGAACTTGAAGGCCACTTCAGTGAGTGGCACCGCAAAAGCGGCCAGCACCAAAGTCCCCACGCAACCGGCGAAGAAGGAACCCAAACCAGCCGCCGCCAAGGCCGGACCCGCTCGCCCTTGTCGGGCCATCTGGTAGCCGTCAATGACCGTGACCACCGACGAGGACTCCCCTGGAAGGTTGACCAAAATGGCCGTGGTGGAGCCGCCGTATTGGGCGCCGTAGTAAATACCGGCCAACATAATCAGCGCTGATACAGGGGGCAGCGCGTAGGTGGCGGGCAGCAGCATGGCGATAGTGGCCAGTGGGCCGATGCCAGGCAACACACCAATGAGCGTGCCCAAGAGGCAGCCAACGAATGCATACATCAGGTTGATAGGCGTGAAAGCTACGCCAAAACCCAAGGACAGGTTTGCAATCAAATCCATACTTTGCCCCTTAACCTGTAATAAATGTAGGCCACACCGGGAACTGCAGTTTCAGCAGCACGATGAAGGCGAGATAGCTCATGATGGCCAGAATGGTGGCCAGAATCGCCACCTCTTTGACTTTGAACTCTTCACCTGCCAGGCTGGCGATGAAGGTCAAGGCATAAATGCCCACAATCAAACCCATGGCGGGAATCTTGACGCTGGGCAGACCGCCCAACATCAAGCCAAACACCAGATTGGCCGCGATGATGAAAAACAGGGGTTTAAACGCCCAGCTTCCAATTTTGTCGCCATCTTCGGTTTCAACGACCAGGGAGTTGAAGGTGATCACGATGCCAAGAACTGCCATCAGTACGCCCAGCATCAGGGGAAAGTAACCTGGCCCCATGCGGGCACCGGTGCCTACGCTGTAGTTGGTAGCGCCCCAGGCAAAGGCCACGCCCACGCCCATAAACAACAGGCCTGAGAAAAAGTCTTTTTGACTCTTAATATTCATTAGTTCACTCCTCGAATAATTCAAAATTCATTGTGCATGGAAAACACCCCTGCCCTACATGTGGATTTCACCTATGTCCCGGTGAAGACTCGACGGGTTTGGATGCAAAAAATCAGAGCGTCTTGGTCAGCAAAGGCTTGAAAACCCGCACCCATTTGGATGCTGGCAGGCCCCATTGCGCCTGAATCGCGTCGGCCCGCGCCTCCAGCACCTCCCGCTTGGGGCGGCTTGGCGTGCGCTGGGCCATGACCACGGTGTTGCCCTCGCGGGTGGGCTTGAAGGCCCACACGGCATCGGCCCCAAAGGCGGCAGAAATTTTTTCTACGCTGCGGTCAAAACTAGACGCACGGCCAAACAAATTAACCGTCATGCAGCCCTCGGGGGTGAGTAATTTGCGGCAGTGGGTGTAAAAAGGAAAGCTATCAAGTACGGGCGCTGCGGCTTCATGGTCGTACAAATCAACCTGCAGCGCATCCACCGTGCCCCACCATTTGGGGTTTTGAATCTCTGCTGCTGCGTCGGCCAGCACCACTTGCATGCGGGTGTTGTCTGCCGCCAGTTTGAACCAGCCCCGACACGCGGCCAGCACTTGGGGGTTGAGTTCAATGGCCACGGTTTTCATGCGCACCACTTTGTGGCAAAACTTGGTGAGCGAGGCAGCGCCCAAGCCCAGCTGCATGGCTTGGCGCTTGGTGACGCTGTCAGGCTCGACAAACAACATCCAGGCCATCATGCGCTGGATGTATTCGTGGAACAGAGCGTTGGGCTCGTCCATGTCCATCGTGCCCTGAATCCATTCAGTGCCTAAGTGGAGGTGACGCAGCGTGCCTTCGTCGGAGAAGTTGACTTCGGGGAGGGTGGGAGTTCGTTTTTTCAAGATGCCTGCATTATCGCCACAGGGCTTAGGCCGCCCGGGCCAGCAGCGCTTGCAGTCGCGGCAGGGCATCCAAGGCGTTTTGGGTGGTCGCCGCTGCCAATGCCTCGGGCGTGATGCCGCGAAGGGCCGCCAACTCGGCCCCGATGCGGGGCAGCTCGGCGGGCTCGTTGCGACCTTGGGGCACGCCAGCCGCGCGTTGCTCAGCAGTTGTGTAGAGCCAGTGCGGCGGCATGTCGGGCGAGTCTGTTTCCATCACCAAGGCATTTAGTGGCAATGTGGCGGCCAAGTGGCGCAGGTTTTGGGCGCGCTCGTAGGTGAGCGCGCCGCCAAAACCGAGCTTGAAACCCAGCGCAATGAAGGCTTGGGCCTGCTGCTCGCTGCCATTAAAAGCATGAGCGATGCCCTGCCACGGCGCGTTACCAGTCTCACGCGCCACCGCTCGCAAGCCTTTGAGTAACTGATCCGCCGAGCGGCGCACATGCAAAATAACTGGCAAGCCGTGTTGGCGGGCCAGCCTGAGTTGCGCCAGATAAAACTGCTCTTGGCGTTCGCGCAAGGGGCTTACGCTCAACTCGGGCACAAAGTAATCTAGGCCAATCTCACCGACTGCCACCAAGTGCGGGTCCTTGGCGTGCTGCTTCAACTGGGCATCCAGCTCTGCCAAGTCGTTTGGCTGGGCTTTTTTGACATACAGCGGGTGAATGCCGAGCGCGTAACTGTCGCCCTGCGCATGAGCGAGGCGGCGCACGGCCTCAAAGTTGCCCACCTCCACCGCAGGCAGCACACAGTGCGCTACGTTATTAAGAGCTGCTCTAGCACGTATCTCTTGGTCTAGAGTGCCAAACTCTGCTGCATCGAGGTGGCAATGGGTGTCAATCCAGAACGTCATGCGGTGCCCTTTGACGCGGCGGGTTTAGCGCCCGTCTTCGGTCAGCTTGCCCTGCACCAGCCGCAGCTGGCGGCCACAGCGGGCGGCCAGGGTTTCGTCGTGCGTGACCACAATGAAGGCGGTGCCTTGGGTGCGGGCGAGTTCCAGCATCAGCTCAAATACGCCATTGGCAGTGCTGCGGTCGAGGTTGCCGGTGGGCTCGTCGGCCAGCACACAAGCGGGTTGGGTCACCAGCGCACGGGCAATGGCTACGCGCTGGCGCTCGCCGCCCGAGAGTTCGGCGGGGCGGTGGTG
>CAIMHL010000470.1 GCA_903840825.1 uncultured beta proteobacterium | reverse complement strand
GTGCGGATGGTCTCGCGGAAGGTTTGCTCTTCAGGGGTAAATGCCAAATCCATAAAAAAGTCTCCAGTTAAGCCGAATAACGGTTTTTAGCACGGTCGTGCGTTTAAGTCTGTACAGGCGGCGACAACCCCAATTCTGAACACAGTAATTGCACCGTGGCGGTCAACTGTGCCACCTCGGCCTCCAGGCGCGCAAGGCGCTCAGCGGTTTGGCTGCTTGCACCTGCGTGACCGGCATGGCTGCTTGAGCTTGCCGTCAGGTCAACCGGGCCGCACAGCAAGTGCGCCCAGCGTTGCTCTCGAGTACCCGCACCGCGTGGCAGCTTGACGACCAGTGGCCCGCCTTTTTCCGCGGAGCGGTCTTGCAGCTCTTCCAAAAACCCCTCCACCGAAGAAATATCGGCAAACTTGTACCAGCGCTCGGCGTTCAGACGCAACTCGCCTGCGGTTTGCGGGCCGCGCAGCATCAAGAGCCCCAGCAGCACAGCCGATTGCTCAAACACGCCCACGCCGCGCTGAAAATTGTGCTCGTAACGCGTCGCGCGCCCACCGCTCATTTCGCGCACCAAATTAGCTGATTTGAGCGTGTCCAGCGACGTGGCCACCTGCGCTTCGTCAAGTTCCATGAGAGGGTCGCGGCTGCTTTTCTGGTTGCAACCCAAGAGCAGAGAGTTGAGCGAGAGCGGGTAGCTGTCGGGCACGGTGCGGGCTTTTTCCATCAAGGTGCTGAGCACGCGGGCATCTACTGGGCTCAAGAGGGGGGTACTGGGGGCTGGGGCGGTCTGGGGGGTAGGGGTCATCGTCATAAAATTAGGCAGGTATGAAAAACATCGTTATTTTGATCTCAGGCAGCGGCTCCAACATGGCTGCCATCGTAAATGCAGCCCAGCGTGAGGACTGGTTAAAGAAGTATGGCGCACGCGTGGTTGCCGTCATCAGCAACAAGGCCAATGCGCAGGGTTTGGTTTTTGCGCAAGAACAAGGCTTGGCAACGGAGGTGTTGGACCATAAAGCTTTTGTGTCGCGCGAGGCGTTTGATGCCGCGCTGGTCGCCTTGATTGACCGGTTTGACTTGCCGGGGCAACCGGTGTTGGTGGTGCTGGCTGGCTTTATGCGCATTTTGACGCCCGGTTTTGTGAACCATTACGCGGGTCGTTTGCTCAATATTCACCCTTCGCTGTTGCCTGCCTTCACGGGTTTGAACACGCACCAGCGTGCGCTGGACGCGGGTTGTAAGGTGGCTGGTGCCACGGTGCATCAAGTCACCGCCGAGCTGGACCACGGCGGCATTTTGGCGCAAGCGGTTGTGCCGGTGTTGCCCGGCGATACCGCAGTGGTGCTGGCGGCGCGAGTGCTTACGCAGGAGCATTTAATTTACCCGCAGGCGATTGTGGCGTTGATTCAAAAAGCATAGCTGGTTAAGCACGTTTTTATTGGCTTAAGGCGGGTTTTGTTGTTGGTTTAGGCCTGGTTCCAATCCTGGGTTTTGTGGGGGCCGATGCCACCGGGGTGAACGCTTCCGCGGATGTCCCCCGCCCTGTAGGGCTCCTCCAAGATTGCGCTTCAGCATTCACCCCAGTGGCATCGGCTGCAAGTGGTGTTGGTGCGCAATGGATTTAAAAACAGTGAATACCGTCAACGCCTCAGGACTCAGGCCGATGTGGCGCTCGGCGTGGTGAGGTCAAGGAGGAG
>CAIMHL010000469.1 GCA_903840825.1 uncultured beta proteobacterium | reverse complement strand
TTGAAGAATATCCAGAGCCAAATCCCGGCGTAAAACCGGCGTTCTTGGGGGTTATCCACTTCAGCGCCGACTCAGGCAGCTCCTCAAAAAACCGGCTTTTGAGGTTGTAGCGGGTTTGCCCGTGCAGCATGCGGGTTTGCGAATGACTCAGGTACAGGCGCTTGCGCGCGCGGGTGATGGCCACGTACATCAGGCGGCGCTCTTCTTCAAGCCCATCGCGGTCGTTCATCGAGTTTTCGTGCGGGAACAGGCCTTCTTCAATGCCGGTAATAAACACGCAGTCAAACTCCAGCCCCTTGCTCGAATGCACCGTCATGAGCTGTATCGCGTCTTGCCCGGCCTGCGCCTGGTTGTCACCCGCCTCCAGCGCCGCATGCGACAAAAAGGCCACCAAGGGCGACAAGGTTTCACCCGTGTCGGCATCGGGCGCCAACTCATCCAGCATAGGCTGGCTGAAGTCCAGGCCTTGTGAGGCGGGCGATTGGGTGAGCGTGTTGCCCTCATCTTTGGCCGCAGCGCGGCCAAAATTCTCCAGAGACACAAAACTCTCGGCTGCATTCACCAATTCTTCCAAATTTTCTACGCGGTCGGCGCCTTCGCGCTCAGCTTGGTAGTGGGCAATCAGCCCGCTGTGGGCCAACATGCGCTCGACAATTTCGCTCAGTTTCATGCCCTGGGTTTGCTCGCGCAGCACCTCAATGCCGGCTAAAAAGGCGCCGATTTTGGTGCCAACTTTGCCCCCTAGACCACTCACCGCATCGCTCAGGGAGCAGCCTGTCGCGCGGGCCACGTCTTGCAACTGCTCCAGGCTACGCAAACCAATGCCACGCGGGGGAAAATTGACGGCGCGCAAAAAGCTGGTGTCATCGCGCGGGTTGCCCAGTAAGCGCAGGTAGGCCAGCGCATTTTTAATCTCAGCCCGCTCAAAAAAGCGCAGGCCGCCATACACCTTGTAGGGCACGGCCGCATTGAACAGCGCCGTCTCAATCACCCGGCTTTGGGCGTTGGAGCGGTACAGCACGGCAATCTCTTTGCGCGGCATGCCGTCTTGCACCAGTTGGCGCATTTCCTGCACCATCCACTGCGCTTCAGCCAAGTCGCTGCTGGACTCAAACACCCGCACCGGTTCGCCCGGGCCTTGGCTGGTGCGCAGGTTTTTGCCCAGGCGCTTGCTGTTGTGGGCGATCAGCTCGTTGGCCGAGTCGAGAATATTGCTGCAGCTGCGGTAGTTTTCTTCCAGCTTGATCTGGTGGCGCACTTTGAACTCTTGCACAAAGTCAGCCATATTGCCCACGCGGGCACCGCGAAACGCATAGATGCTTTGGTCGTCATCACCCACCGCCAGCACGCAGCCGGTGGGGTTGAAGCCAGCATCCACCGAGCCGCCCGCCCCCGTGCCGGCCAGCATCTTGATCCAAGCGTATTGCAGCTTGTTGGTGTCTTGAAACTCGTCAATGAGAATGTGGCGAAAGCGCCGCTGGTAGTGCTCGCGAATGGGGTCGTTGTCGCGCAACACCTCATAGCTGCGCAGCATCAGCTCGCCAAAATCGACCACGCCTTCGCGCTGGCATTGGTCTTCGTAGAGTTGGTAAATTTCGACCTTTTTACGGGTCTCGTCGTCGCGCACTTCCACCGCGTTGGCACGCAAGCCGTCTTCTTTGCAGCTGCCAATGAACCACTGCATTTGCTTGGCCGGAAAACGCTCGTCGTCAATATTGAACTGCTTGTACAAGCGCTTGATGCTGGAGAGTTGGTCTTGCGTGTCGAGAATCTGAAAGCTTTGTGGCAAGGAGGCAATTTTGAAATGCGCCCGCAAAAATCGGTTGCACAGGCCGTGAAAAGTACCAATCCACATGCCATGCACGTTGACGGGCAGCATGCTGCCCAGGCGCGTCATCATTTCCTTGGCGGCCTTGTTGGTAAACGTGACCGCCAAAATACCACC
>CAIMHL010000468.1 GCA_903840825.1 uncultured beta proteobacterium | reverse complement strand
ATGCGGATGTCAAAAAACAAGACATCGGGTTGGCTTTGCAGGGCTTGACTCACTGCTGACAAGCCATCGCCCGCAATGGGCAACACCACCAATTCGGGCCAGACCTGGGCCAGCTCTGCTTGCAGGGCCGCTGCCAGCAGCGGCTCGTCTTCAGCAATCAGGGCGGTCGGGCGGGGTGTCATGGCGAGGTCGCGTGGTTGAGCAAAATGGTGATGAGGGCGCTTGTGCCCATGGGCGGTGTGTTGGCTAGTTTAAATTGGGCCCCTGCGCCATAGTGCGTCGCCAGGCGTTCGCGCACTTGCGCCAAACCGAAGCCGCTGCTGGCTGCGTGGCCTTCGGTCAGCCCGCAGCCCGTGTCCTGGACTTGCAGCATCAACTGCTGATTCAAGAGGCGCGCGGTCACGCTGATCTGGCCACCTTCAACCTTGGGTTCAAGCCCGTGCAGCAGGGCGTTTTCTACCAAGGGTTGTAGCAGCAGCGTGGGCACTTGAACCGTGGCCAGCGCCTCGGGCAAGTCCAGCGAGTAGCGCAGGCGTGGCCCCATGCGCACGGACATGATTTCAAGGTAGTCACCCACGCGGTCAAACTCGTTTTGCAGGGTGTGCTGGGTTTGGCGCGAGGCCCCCAGTGTGGCACGCAGGTAGGCAACCAGGTGGTCCAGCATGGCCTGGGCACGCTTCGGGTCGGTGGTGATTAGCGCCCGCAGATTGGCCAGAGTATTAAAAAGCATGTGCGGCTCTAGCTGCGACTGCAAAAGCATGAGTTGTGACTGGCTGGCTTGGCGTTTTAATTCTTCAGCGTGTCCGCGTTGGTAAAAATAAGCGACAAAGGCCAGGCTGATGATGAGTGTTGAAAGCAGCAAACCCGCAAATTGGGTGTGGTCTGTGTTAATCAGCGCCCAAGTTGAGTGGCCAGAATAGGTATCGCCCAGCAAAGTGCCTAAAGCGTAGCCCAGCGGTATACCGATCAAAAGCATCAGCACGGCCCGTCCAGCGGGCGGCCAATAACTGGGGGCCGCTGCGTGCAGTAAGCGCCTGAACGCAAACCTGGCGACATCGGTAAAAAGCCAGATGGAGGTGCTGATGGCATAGGAGTAAACCAAGGCCACAGCCAGCTTGGCTGATTCATTCAAGCTCATCCGATATGTCCAGTAGATGAGACCAATGACAAATGCAAGCGCCCAAACGATGAGCAAGCGGGTGGCCAGCGCGCGCCGCTCTGTGGCTGGCAAACAGATTAATCGCGACATGCTTGCACCACGGCGGCGACGGCGGGGGTATCCAAAATCATGCCGATGTGCGTGACACCGTCAACCAGTGTGACAGGAAGTGGCCTGCCTGCATTTGCAAAAGTGCCCGATAAAAGTGAAGCTTGAATCAGCTCATCGTCGCGTCCCGCCAACACGCGCAAACCACCTTTTGAACGCCGCACAGCCCCCGAGTAGTCCCGGTAGACGCCAAAGTTGGCCATCATGGCATAGGAATAAAACGGGGTCAGGTGTTGGCGCCCATAGTCGTCGAGTGCAAATCGCAACACCGGCAAATCGTTCCAGTGGGTGATGCCCAAGGCGTTGAGGGCCGTTAGCGCCACGATGCGTGCAGTGCCGACAGAAGCCCAGCTGCTCGGCCCAGCTTGGGCGGTGGGGGCATCGTGCCCCAAAAAGGGCGACAGCAGCACATAACGGTCAAACAGGGCGTGCCGGTCGCTGCCTGCCATGCGCAGCACAAAGCCGGCACCAGACGAAAACCCGAGCAAGGTGCTGGGGCCTTCAAAGGGCGCCGCGCGCATGAAGTCTTGAAGATCGTCCTCCAATTGGCCGATGTAGCCAATGGTGCCGCGTGGCCCTGAATCCCCATGACCGCGAATGTCCAGAGCCGCTACCTGAAAACCGGCATCCGCCAAAGCCCGAGCCAGGGTGTGCATCGATTTGGCGCCCGCCGACGAGCCGTGAACCAGCACAATGCGGCGTTGGGGTTTGTCGCCCACTGCCCCGTGGCCGGGGTAGCTCATCCAGGCTAAAGCTGTGCCATCGCGTGCCGTAAAGTGGCTTGCTTGGGGCTGGGTGCTGTTGTCAACCCCGACGAACGGCTGGTTGATGCTGGGCATGGCCTCGATGGGCCGGGGGCCGCCCCACGTCAGCGCAATCCCCAAGAGGCCCACGAAAACCGAGAATGTGATGGTGAAAAATTTAAGCATGATTTATTTCTTAGGTATCAAAGCCAGCCCAGCCACTGTCCCCACACCAACTGCCCCAGGTAGCGGTTTGGCAGCAGCGTGAAGACACCAGCGCCT
>CAIMHL010000467.1 GCA_903840825.1 uncultured beta proteobacterium | reverse complement strand
TGTCGGGACTGCCATTGCCGCGTATGCCCGGCGAATCGGTTCACATTTTTGAAGTAAAAAAAGCATGATCTCCACCACGTTCGACGCCAATGAACACCCACATCGCCGCTACAACCCGCTCAAAGATGAGTGGGTGTTGGTCTCGCCCCACAGAGGAAAACGGCCATGGCAAGGGGCGCAAGAAGCCTCTTACCCTGCTTTGCTGCCACCGCACGATCCCAGTTGCTACCTCTGCGCAGGCAACATGCGAGTCAATGGCACCGTCAACCCTAACTACACAGGCACCTTCGTTTTTGAAAACGATTTCTCCGCCATGCTGGCCGACACACCTGACGCAGGCGGCACCCCTGACCCACTCTTTACAACTCAAGGGGTTCGCGGCGTCAGCCGAGTGATCTGCTTCTCGCCCGATCACAGCAAGACCCTACCTGAACTCAGCATCGACTCACTGACCCGCGTAGTCGACACCTGGTGCGAACAATCTCAAGAGCTTGGTCGCAGCTACCCCTGGGTGCAGGTGTTTGAGAACAAAGGGCAAGCCATGGGCTGCTCCAACCCGCACCCTCACGGTCAAATTTGGGCTTGCTCTTTTTTGCCAAATGAAGCGGTTCAGGAAGATGTTTCGCTGCGGGCCTACCGCACCGCACACGGCAGCAATATGCTGCTCGACTACGCCCAGCGCGAAGCGGCTTCGGGCGAGCGTACAGTCATCCAGACCAAGCACTGGCTGGCGGTGGTTCCCTACTGGGCTTCTTGGCCCTTTGAAACCCTCTTGTTACCCCTGTTCCCGGTGCAGCGTCTGGACGACCTCGCGTCCGAACAAAGAACCGACCTTGCCGTGGCACTGCAATCGCTGACCACCCGCTACGACAACTTGTTCGAAACCAGCTTCCCGTATTCAATGGGCTGGCACGGTGCGCCCTATCTCAGCGACGACACCGCCCACTGGCAGTTGCATGCACACTTCTACCCCCCACTTTTGCGCTCAGCTTCAGTGCGAAAATTTATGGTGGGTTTCGAAATGCTGGCTGAGTCCCAACGTGACCTCACAGCAGAACAAGCCGCCGAGCGCCTGCGCGCACAAAGCCCTCAACATCACAAGCGTACCTCGCCATGAAGCTATCTGCGAACCTTGCGCCTCGCTTGCTGCTGACCGGCGGTGCTGGCTACATTGGCTCTCACACGGCCGTGACCTTGTTGGAAGCAGGTTGTGAGGTCACCGTGATTGACAACCTCAGCAACAGCAGCGCCAAAAGTCTTGAAGCCGTTCAAAAAATCACCGGCCGCAAAGTCAGTTTTCACCAGGTCGACCTGCGCGACACCGCTCTGGTCGAGGCCGTCTTGCGAGACGAACACATCGATGCCGTGGTGCACCTTGCGGGTCTCAAAGCTGTCGGCGAATCGTGTGAACACCCCCTGCGCTATTACGACGTCAACGTCGTGGGAAGCCTTCACCTGCTGCAAGCCATGAAGGCCGCCAACGTGCGCAAGCTAGTGTTCAGTTCCAGCGCCACCGTGTACGGCGACCCCAAGTTTCTGCCCTATACCGAAGCCCATCCCACACATCCTACAAGCCCATACGGTCAAACCAAACGCCAGATCGAAGTGATGCTGCAAGACCTGAGCGACAGCCAAGCAGGTTGGCACTTCAGCGTACTGCGCTACTTCAATCCTGTTGGCGCACACCCGAGTGGGCAACTCGGTGAAGACCCACGCGGCATCCCCAACAACCTCATGCCCTACCTCGCCCAGGTGGCGGTAGGCAAACGCGCCTCGCTCACCATTCACGGCGACGACTACGACACCGCCGACGGCACCGGCGTGCGCGACTACCTCCATGTATGCGACCTTGCCGACGGCCATTGGGCTGCGCTGCAACACCTCATTGACAGAGCTTCTCCCGAATTCAGCCGTTGCGACTACTTCAACCTGGGCTCTGGCGTGGGGCACAGCGTGAAAGACATGCTGCATGCCTTCGAGCGCGCATGTGGAAAACCCCTGCCTGTGCGGGTTGGCCCGCGACGCCCTGGAGATTTACCCGCCTTCTGGGCTGATGCCAACCATGCCCGAAACGAACTGCAATGGCAGCCTGTGCGCGATCTCGACAACATGTGCAGCAGCACCTGGCAATGGCAACAAGCCCACCCCAACGGATTCAACGATTGATCGACATGCAAGCTCAACTTCTGGCTCAGTTCCAGGCCCACTTTGGCGCTCCTGCGACCCATGAGGCGCACGCGCCAGGACGCGTTAACCTCATCGGTGAACACACCGACTACAACGACGGCTTCGTGCTGCCATGCGCCATCGACTTCTTTACCTCGGTGGCCTTGCGTGCCCGCACCGACCGCCAAGTCAACATACTAGCCGTCAATGCAGGCAACGCCACCGACTGCTTCAGCCTCGACTCGCTCATCACCCCCAACCCCAACAAGGCCTGGGCCAACTACGTACGGGGTGTATTCAACGTGCTGCAACAAGCCGGCGTGCTGTTGCAGGGCTTGGACATGGCCATCGTCGGTAATATCCCTCAAGGCACCGGTTTATCTTCTTCGGCCTCGCTCGAAGTGGCCGTGATCGCTGCTCTGTGCGCCTTGCACGGCAGCGAAGCTAGCCCCGAGCAATGGGCCCACTGGGCGCAGCAATCGGAGAACCATTTTGTAGGCACTCAGTGCGGCATCATGGACATGTGGATCTCCGCCACGGCCCACGCCAACTGTGCGAGTCTGCTCGACTGCCGCCACCTCACCAGCCAACACTGCCATATGCCAGAGCGCTTGCAACTGGTGATCATCAACTCCAAAGTTGAGCGAGGCTTGGTGGGCAGCGAATACAACCAGCGCCGCCAACAATGTGAGCAAGCCGCCAAACACTTTGGCCAGTCGTCCCTGCGCGATGTCAGTATGGTTGATCTGCTAAGCGCAGAAGCGAACATGGACCCGGTGGTGTTCGCCAGAGCCCACCACATACTTACCGAAAACCAGCGCACCCAGAGCATGGCCCAAGCCCTGATGGCCGACGATGTAGTGGCCATCTCTAACCTCATGGCACAGTCCCATGCCTCCATGAGAGACGACTTTGCCATTACAGTGCCCGCCATTGACCACATCGTCGAGATCATCAATGGTGTCGTAGGCCTGCAAGGTGGCGTGCGCATGACCGGTGGAGGTTTTGGTGGGTGCGTTGTTGCCTTGATGCCTCACCGCTTGGTGGGCGTCTGCCAGAAAGCACTCGCAGACAACTACCGGGCACCAAGCGGCGCATTGGCAGAGGTCTATCTGCCGGCCATTGGCGCCGGGGCAAGCGCCCGCGAACTTGAGCAGGTCAGCGCACTTACTTAGCGCACTGCGGCAGCCTGGCCCTACTGGGCTCAACCCCTGGCCAAACTACAGGGTCAGGGGAATGGGCGTAGGGTGCAGCTATCGGCAAGCATCGCATGCCTTGCACCAACACGCCCAGATCACCCCATTTTTATCGTTTTCCTTTACCCCCACTGCAAGCTTGGCTGAAGTTAATCAGCTGATAAAAGTTCATGCCTCCGCCGCGATGCTCTGATTACCTTCAATAAGCCGCACGGCTTTTTGCTTGAACTCCAGCCTGCACCGCGCCCTTGAAGCCTAGCGCTTTGTAATCATTCGATTTCAGAATGATTAGCCGCTAAAAAAGGTGATGCTAACCTTGTACTATCAAGATATCTGGCAGACGCTGAAGAAATATTAATGGGTTTAGTTCCCAGTAAATTTGACCGCAAACCCAAGTGGCATGGGCCCTTGGCTTGTCGTATTTCGGTTTCAGCGGGCGCATCTAGTATATTTCTTAGTCTAGCTTGGGAACACCAAGACAGGCGCTCAGGGTCATCATGTCAGGCCGCACCAGATGCTGACGTTGGTGCCCCGACACTCAACTAAGTCGCGAACGTATGACCTATCAAACTGCAGTACTTTTGGGAGCATCCGGCTCGGTCGGACAGGCTCTGCTAGCCGAAATAGTGGGGGGCAGCTTTGATCGCGTCATCGTTGTTGCGCGCCGACCACTCGCTCAGCCACTGGACGCAAAGGTAAGGGAGTTGCTGATACCAGTCATGACTGCCGAGAACCTTCATCAGGCTGTGGCAAACGCCCTGACGCAGACTGATGGGCTTTCCGTGGGCTTCAGCGCACTGGGCGTCGGTGCCGGGACCGCCAAGCTTACTTTGGAGGAACACCGTGCGATCGATGTCAATCTCAACGCCTCTTTCGCAAGAGGTCTTAACGATTCTGGAAGGGTCCAACATCTGGTGTTCATGTCGGCAGTAGGGGCAAACATCAACGCCAAAACCTCCGGCTCTGGCGCACCCGGACTGGCTCGCTACTCACGAGTCAAAGGCGAGGCTGAAGCGGCAGTCGTGGAGCAAGGCCCTTCAATCGTGAGCATCTTTCGACCAGCTTTGATACTCGGCTCGCAACACACACCCAAGCTACTCTCGGTCGCTCTGCAACTCCTCGCACCACTCACGCCCGCGAAGTTCCGGCCAATTCAGACGACACAGATTGCCAAGGCGATGGTAGCTGTCGCCCAGCGGGCGCCGGCTCAAGGCGGCCTCTACCACTATCCGGAAATGCTGGCGCTAATCTCGTGTGCCTGAATCACACGCGTTCACTGTCCCCGCCAAGTGCTGCCTAACCGCTCGCTCAATCGGACACGCTATGGCGCTTGCCAGCCCTTAAGAGCCATTAACGGTCGAAAACTCAATGACTTTTAACGCTGCATTGAAGACAAATCCAGCAAGCGAAAAATACCACCAGGCTGGCGCCGGGAGGGTGATCGCAGACTGGTTTAAGCGGCCCAAGACTTCAAGAACGAGCACTAAACGATAATCGCTTTTTATGGATTCTCTATCTCAACTAGCGCTGGGCACAGCCGTCTCGCTTGCCGTGATGAACCGCCGCACGGCGGTGTGGAAGGCTGCGCTGTGGGGCGCCGTGGCGGGCACATTGCCAGACTTAGATGTGCTAATCGACCAAGGCAGCGCCATCCACAACATGGTGCTTCACCGCTCGGAAAGCCACGCGCTGTTTTGGTTGACGCTGTTTTCCCTGCCTTTTGCGGCGCTCGTGGCGCGGCTGCATGGCGAGTGGGGTTTACTGCGTCGCTGGTGGCTGGCGATCTGGCTGGTGCTGCTGACGCACCCGCTGCTCGACACCATGACGGTTTACGGCACGCAGTTGGCTCTGCCTTTTTCTAACTATCCGTTTGGCGTCGGCAGTGTCTTCATCATTGACTTGTTCTACACACTGCCGCTGATAGTAGGCGTGGTCTGGGTGCTGGTGACGCATGGCGGGCACCGAGGACACCTTGGGCAAAAAGCCAATGCCGTCGGGTTGCTGGTCAGTACGGCTTATCTGGCTTGGGGTTTTACCGCGCAGCACCAGGTAACGCAGATCGCTCGCGCCTCGCTGTCGCAACAAGGTATCGCGGTCGAGCACTTGCTGGTCACCCCGACGCCGTTCAATACCGTGTTGTGGCGGGTGGTCGCAGTGGATGGAGATGGCTACCACGAGGGCTTTTACTCGCTGCTCGACAAGCAGCCCACGATAACGTTTGACCGCTTCCCGCGTGGCAATGCGCTGGCCGCCGAGCTGCAGGGCGTTGATGGCGTGCAGCGCCTTGTGGCTTTCACCAAGGGGTTTTACAAGCTAGAGGAGCGTGCTGGCCGACTGCTGATTACTGACCTGCGCATGGGGCAGGAGCCGAATTATTCTTTCACTTTTGCCGTGGCCGAGCGGCGCAGCCCGCTACTGGTATTGGCCGAGCCTGAGCAAATCCCCATGGCATTTGACATTCCACGCAGCTTGGACTGGCTGTGGCGGCGTGCGCTGGGGGAACCATTGCCTCCGCCGCGGTGAGTTGGCGACCGCGGCCCTGTAGACCATTAGTCGGGTTTAGACCCTAAGCCGACAGCCAGATTTCCAAATAGCGGCCATCCAAATCATCTGATTTGGTTCCTGAACGTTTGAGCTAACCGGACCGTTGCGGTATGTGGCTAAAGGCCCAGAATGAAATGGCGGGCCTTTAGCCGCATGCCGCAACGGGTCCGGTTGAGCGAATGGTTGGACGAAGCCGCTACGCGGAGCAAGCCGCGCATCTGTCTAGTAGGGTTGCGACTCACGCATTCGATTCTGAATCGTGTGTCAGAGCCACCTAGCGAGGACTTTTCAACATGGCAGACTTCCCCGAGCCGTTCGACCGTCAGTACCAGTTGCACTTGAAGCACCTCAGGCTCAAGGGCCTGCAGCCCAAGACGATCGACGCCTACGCGCGCGGCATGCGCCGAATAGGCGAGTATTTCTCGTTCCGGGTCGACGACCTCGGCGAGGACGAACTGGTCGAG
>CAIMHL010000466.1 GCA_903840825.1 uncultured beta proteobacterium | reverse complement strand
GTCGCCGTGGCTCATCCAGACCTTGAGCATGCCGTGGCCCATCGGGGTGGCGTAGTCCTGAATACCTTCCAGCAAAGCTGTGTGTCCGTGTGCACGAACATCAGCGTGCCCAAACTCGCGTTTGTGTCCGCCGGTGACCAAGCCGCCCAGTTGGTGTGCCATGGCCTGCATGCCGTAGCAAATGCCGAGCACCGGAATGCCCAACTCAAACACCACCTGGGGTGCTTTGTCGGTGCTTTCTTCGTAGATGCTGGCATGGCTGCCGGACAAAATAATGCCCTTCAGACTGCCGTCACGGGCATAGGCGCGAATCCAGTCTTCGCTGACGTCACAAGGATGAACTTCGCAAAACACATGGGCTTCACGAATACGACGGGCAATGAGTTGGGTGACTTGAGAACCGAAGTCAAGAATGAGAATTTTTTGATGCATTTTTAGTCCGTAGCAAACAGGCTGACAGGCTGCCCGACCTCAGGTCAGGGCAGCGTTGTGGCTGACGTCATTCCGCCCTGTAATTGGGCGCTTCTTTAGTGATCTGCACATCGTGCACATGGCTTTCACGAATACCGGCGGAGGTAATTTCTACAAACTCGGCTTCGTTTTGCATATCCACAATGGTGGCGCAGCCGCAGTAGCCCATGCTGGCGCGCACGCCACCCGCCATCTGATAAACGATGGAGACCATAGAGCCTTTGTAGGGCACACGGCCTTCAATGCCTTCGGGCACTAGCTTATCGGCGTTTGGATTGCCGGTGGTGGCTTCCTGGAAATAGCGGTCAGCGCTGCCTTGTTGCATGGCGCCAATGCTGCCCATGCCGCGGTAGCTTTTGTAGCTACGGCCCTGGAACAAGATAACTTCACCGGGCGCTTCTTCAGTGCCGGCAAACATGCCACCCATCATGACCGAGCTGGCCCCCGCAGCCAAAGCTTTGGCAATGTCGCCGCTGTAGCGAATGCCGCCATCGGCAATCAAGGGCACGCCGGTGCCGCGCAAGGCAATCGCCACGCTGTCAATGGCCATGATCTGGGGCACGCCCACACCCGCCACAATTCGCGTGGTGCAAATTGAGCCAGGGCCGATACCGACCTTAACGGCATCAGCACCAGCCTCAACCAGCGCCAAAGCTGCTGCACCGGTGGCAATATTGCCGCCAATGACATCGACATGGGGGTAATTTTGCTTGACCCAGCGCACGCGTTCAATCACGCCTTTGCTGTGTCCGTGGGCCGTGTCCACCACGATGGCGTCGACGCCGGCACGCACCAAGGCTTCCACACGTTCTTCGGTGCCCTCGCCCACGCCCACCGCTGCGCCAACACGCAATTTCCCGAAGGCATCGCGCGCCGCATTGGGAAAGCTAGTTTGCTTGGTGATGTCTTTGACGGTGATGAGGCCCTTGAGTTCAAAGGCATCATTGACGACCAGCAATCGCTCGATCTTGTACTGGTTTAAAAGTACTTTGGCCTGGGCCAGCGTTGTGCCATCGGGCACTGTGACGAGCTTGTCGCGCTGCGTCATGATGTGGCTGACCGGCAAGTCGTAGCGGGTCTCAAAGCGCAAATCGCGGCCGGTGACGATACCGACCACTTTGCCGCCTTCACAAACCGGAAAGCCGGACACGCCAAGTTGCTCTGACAGGTCCATAACCTGACGGACCGTGTGGTTCGGGGTGATGACCACGGGGTCGCGAAGCACGCCTGACTCGTAGCGTTTGACCTTGGACACCTGAGCCGCCTGCTCTTGGGCGCTCATGTTTTTATGAACAATGCCAATGCCGCCCTCTTGCGCGATGGCAATAGCCAAACGGGATTCAGTGACCGTGTCCATGGCTGCGGAGACGAGGGGCATGTTTAACTCGATATTGCGAGAGAAACGGGTGGCGAGTGAGGTGTCCTTGGGGAGGACTTGAGAGAATGCGGGCACCAACAAAACATCGTCGAAGGTGAGCGCTTTGCCGATAAGGCGCATGTCTAAGCTCCAAATTGTCGATTGTACCTTCGACGCCTGCTGCGATTTAGCGCCCGTCACCCGCTAATTAGTAGCCCGCCGCTGCGCCTGGGCGTTTTTTTGCAAACAGTCCGGCCCCTTTGCTGCCTTGTTTCACAAAGCGTTCTCGTCGTGCCACTTTGGGGTCGACGGTCAGTTCCCGGTAAATCTCAATCCGGTCTTGGTCGCGCACTAATTGATCAAGGGCCACCTTGCGCCCCCAAATGCCCACCGCTGGGTTACTTTTGGCCAAAGGCGCCCACAAACCACTGGCCAATAAAGCCTGCAAAACAGTGCTGCCCGCAGGCAGGTTTAGTTGAACCTCCTGGACGACTCGCGCTTTCGGGGTGAACACAACGGTGACTTGAAGAGCCAAGTTAGTCGCCATAAACCTGATTGGCTCTTTTGACAAAGGCATCGACCATGCTGCCAGCGATTTTGTCAAACACGGGCCCGATAAGTTTGCCCAGCGTGGTGTTGGCAAAGCTGTAGGTGAGCGTGAGTTCAACTTTGCATGCCCGTTGGGTGCCGTCACCCAAGGGCAGAAAATTCCACTCTCCCTCGAGCTTTGAGAACGGGCCATTGACCAGGTTAATCAGCACCCGTTGGCCTTCAATGTGCTCGTTTCGGGTGGTAAAGGTTTGGTGAATGCCGGAAAAGGCAATGCCAATCTCGGCCGTCATTCCCGCGGTATCCGTTTCGATCACACGAGCGCGATCGCACCAAGGTAAAAATTGGGGATATTGATCAATATCAGTCACAAGAACATACATTTCTTGCGGGCTGTACCAGATCAGGACGGACTTGCTTACTGTTTTCATAGAATAGAGGTCTGCGCGGGATTGTAGTCAAGCCTTGTACGCACAATTTACTCCCCCACATTGAAAACATGGCCAAGAAACCTGAAACCGCTACCCGTATTGCTGACAATAAAAAAGCGGCCTACAACTATTTCTTTGAAGAACGGTTGGAGGCTGGTCTGGTGCTGGAAGGCTGGGAGGTTAAATCCCTGCGCGAAGGCAAGGTACAGCTGACCGATGGCTATGTGGTGATTCGCAATGGTGAATTGTTCATCATCGGGCTGCAAATTCACCCCCTCAACACCGCCTCAACCCACATTAGCCCTGACAAAGTGCGCACGAAGAAGTTGTTGCTGCACCGCGAAGAAATCAAGCGGTTGGTTGCCAAGGTGGAGCAAAAGGGATACACCTTAGTGCCCATTAATTTGCATTGGAAAGCGGGCAAAATTAAATGCGAAATCGCGCTGGCCAAAGGCAAGGCCGAGCACGACAAGCGAGACACCATTAAGGACCGAGAAGGCAAGCGAGAAGTGGCTCGCGCCATGAAGGTGCACCGCACCTAAGTGCTCCCCGCCATTAGCACGCTGGCGCTTAGTTCAATCCCCGCAAAGGATGCGTCTCAGGCGTCCAAGGACTGCTGAAGAAAGGCTTGACCATCTCGGGTTTGATGTCTTCAATAAGCGAAGGATGCCACTGGGGGGCATGGTCTTTGTCAACGGCCAAGGCACGGATGCCCTCTACGGTTTCACTTTGCTGCACACTGCGACCTAAATGCACAGGGTTAAAACAGTGGTGCACCATGTCTCGCTCCATGCGCAGGTCTTGTGCCAAGGTGAGGGTTCGTGCTTGTCGAACTTGCTCTAGGGTCACATGCAACATCAAGGGTGAACGCTTGCGCAACGTAGCTGCTGTGT
>CAIMHL010000465.1 GCA_903840825.1 uncultured beta proteobacterium | reverse complement strand
TTCCTGTGGGCAAAGACTTTCCCGTTTTTTTGCATCCCCAAACACACGAAGAATTTGCGCTGGCCCGCACTGAGCGCAAAACAGCCCCCGGTTACCACGGCTTTCAGGTGCATGCGGCACCCGACGTCACGCTGGAAGACGACTTAGCGCGACGTGACCTCACTATTAATTCCATAGCTGCTTTAGCAAGCTACGCGGACCTAACAGGCCGATTAGATGTAAATATCTCAAGCCATCCGCAAGACTGGCAAGATCAGCTCTTGTTGGTCGACCCGTATGACGGACAGCAAGACTTGATCAAAAAAGTCTTTCGCCATGTGACCGAAGCGTTTCGTGAAGACCCGGTGCGAATTTTGCGGGTGGCGCGCCTGGCCGCTCGCTTTCCTGATTTCACCGTAGCGCCAGAAACGCTGGCGCTGATGCGTGACATGGTGGCCCAGGGTGAGGCCGACGCGCTGGTCGCTGAGCGGGTTTGGCAAGAACTGGCCAAGGGCATGATGGAAAAAACGCCCTCGCGCATGTTTGACGTGCTGCGCGACTGCGGTGCCCTGGAGCGCTTGCTGCCCGAGGTCAACCGCCTGTGGGGCGTGCCGCAGCGCGCCGACTACCACCCCGAAATAGACACCGGCGTGCACCTGATGATGGTGATGGACATGAGTGCGCAACTGGAGGCGACGCTGCCCGTGCGGGTGGCCTGCCTGTTTCATGACTTGGGCAAAGCGACCACGCCCCCAGAGATGCTGCCGCGCCATTTGGGGCACGAAGAGCGCAGCGCCAAAATCCTTAAAGTCATTGCGCAGCGCTTGCGCTTGCCCGTAGAGTGCCGGGAAATTGCCGATGTGGTGGCGCGTGAACACGGCAATATTCACCGCAGTGGCGACTTCGCCGCTGCCCCGCTGGTGCGCTTGCTGGAACGCTGCGATGCCTTTCGCAAACCCCAGCGTTTCGCTGACATCTTGCTGGCTTGCGAATGCGATGCGCGTGGACGCCTTGGCTTGGACCAAGCGCCCTACCCGCAGCGTCCCCGACTGATGGCCGCCCTCGCAGCAGCCCAAGGCGTTGCTACTGCATCGATAGCTGCTCAAGCAATGGCTGCAGGGGCTAGCGGGTTAAAAGTAGGTGAATTCATCCACGCCGCTCGTGTGGAGGCCGTTCGAGCCTTGTTATGCTTGAATCATGTCTAGTTTATTAATCGTTGAAGACGACGCCCTGTTACGAGATGGCCTGCATGCGCAATTGACCCAGGCCGGCCATACCGTTACCACCGCCAGTGATGGCCTGAAAGCCCAGCTTTGCCTTGAGTCCACGCGCTTTGACGGCGTGGTCCTTGATTTGGGCCTGCCCAAGATCAGCGGCATGGAGGTGTTGCACTGGATTCGTAAACGCCTGCCTGCCCTGCCCGTCTTGATCCTGACCGCGCGCGATGGCGTGGATGACCGGGTGCAGGGCCTTAATGCCGGCGCCGACGACTACCTCACCAAGCCCTTCAGCACCGCCGAGTTACAAGCTCGCTTGAGCGCCATGTTGCGGCGCGCCCGCTTGCCCGCGTTTGGTGGCTCTCTCGAATTGAGTTCGCTCACCTCACGCCGCCTTCGTGTGGACGCCACCTTGCCCCAAGCTTGGCTGGATAACGAACCCATTGAACTGACCCAGCGCGAATGGGCGCTGCTCTCCTTGCTAGTCAGCCAAGCCGGGCAAGTAGTGAGCCGTGAAGATGTTTTATCAGTGTGGCAAACCGAGCCTGGCGAGGGCAACGGCGTCCCTTCGAACGCTTTGGAGGTGTATATCCACCGACTGCGCCGCAAGCTGGATGACTCGGGCCTGAGCATTCGCAACGTGCGCGGCTTGGGCTACATGATGGAATCCAAAACGCCGTGAGCAGCAAGGACCTGTCCACCGGACACGGGCTTTCTCTCAAGCGCCAGCTACTCTTGTGGCTCTTATTGCCCCAAATTCTATTGTGGCTGGCAGGCGGCGCTCTCACCTACCGAATCGCTTTAAGCTACGCCGAAAAAGGGATTGACCAGTCGCTGACCCAATCAGTGCGCTCGCTGGCGCGCCAGGTCAAGCCCGTGGGCTCAGGCCTGCTGATCGACTTTCCGAGAGCGGCACAAGACATCATTGAAGAAGACCCGAACGACCGCGTCAGTTACATGGTCTCCTCGCCTCCAGGTGGTTTTTTGTTGGGCAACGGAAAACTGCCCTCGCCTCCAGGCCCTGAGACCGAGGTCACCGGCGTGCCCTTGATCTACAACACCACCGTGGATGGCAAGCCCATGCGGGTGGCTCTGCTGGATGTCAACTATGGCGACCCGCTGAACTTGCAACGCCTGCGCGTGCAGGTGGCTAAAAGCCTGGTCTTGCAAAAGCGGATCGCCGGGGAATTGATCGCCGACATGCTCTTGCCGCTGCTCTTGCTAGGGGCCGCTTTGGGCGTGTTGGTGTATGGCGGCATTTCCCGCGGTTTGAGTCCCCTGCGGCGTTTACAAGCCCAACTGGTCGACCGGCGCGACCCCGGCATCTCTGCGCTCGCCCCCATAGAAATGACGCAAGCGCCGCAAGAGGTTCACGCGCTGGCAGGTGCTGTCAATGAACTTCTCTCTGCCGTTCGACGCAGCGTGACGCAAGAAAAAAGATTTTTAAACGACGCTGCCCACCAACTGCGCACCCCACTGGCGGGCCTGATCAGCCAAACCGAACTGGCGCTTTTGGAGAGTGATCCGCAGTCACTTAAAGACCGTTTGTCCAAAGTAATGTCAGGCGCGCAGCGCAGCGCTCACTTGGTGCATCAGTTGTTGTCCTTGGCGCGCACCGAGGCCGATGTGCGCCTGCAAACGCTGGACGCCGCCGTACTGGCCCGCGAAGTCGCGCGAGAATGGACACCACGCGCTGTGGCCGCTGGCGTCGATTTGGGTTTCGAGGGCGAAGACAGCTTGACGATTGAAGGCGAAAAGCTACTGCTTAGGGAGGCGCTGGGCAACCTCATTGACAACGCGCTTCTGTATGCGGGCAAGGGCTGCCTGGTGACTTTGCGCGTGCGGCGCGAAACCAGGTTCGCACTGATTGAAGTGGAAGACAACGGCCCCGGACTGTCCCCTGCAGATTTAGAACACTTGTTTGAGCGTTTTTGGCGCGCCAGTGAGTTGCCCGGCGGTTGCGGCCTGGGATTAGCCATCGTCAGTGAAATAGCCCACCGCCACGCAGGCCAAGTGACCGCCGGCATGGTTGAACCTCAGGGCCTGAAAATCACCCTGCGTTTGCCGATAGCCGCCACGTAGTCGGGAATCTAGCTAGATACCTTAACCCAAACGCATACCGCTCTGGGCGTTAAACCAGTTGTTGTGGTTGCTACTGACTGTCAAACCGGTCTGCTCGCCTACTTTGTAGCTAGTGTTCGGAGCGACGCGCACGGTGATAAGGCCCACGGCGGTTTTCACCACCACGTAGGTGTCGGCGCCGGTGGGCTCGACCAACACCACTTCGCCGCGCCAGGGAGCCTCAGAACTCAGGTGAATGTGCTCAGGGCGCTGGCCCAGTTTGACTGCACCCACAGCAGGGCAAATCAAGTCGAGCGAACCGCCGGCAAATACGAATTTGCCTTGATCCCCAGCGGCCTCAATCTGGCCATCGATGAAATTCATATTGGGCGAGCCAATGAAGCCGGCTACGTAGGTGTTCACCGGGCGGCGGTAAATGTCGTCGGGCGTGCCGATTTGCTGCAACACGCCGTCCTTCATCACCGCAATGCGGCTGCCCAGCGTCATCGCCTCAATCTGGTCGTGCGTCACATACACGCTGGTAATGCCTGAGAGGTGGTGAAGGCGCTTGATCTCAGCGCGCATCTCAACGCGCAGTTTGGCGTCGAGGTTGCTCAAGGGTTCGTCAAACAAAAACAGCTGTGGGTCGCGCGCCAGTGCGCGCCCCATAGCTACACGCTGGCGCTGCCCGCCTGAAAGTTGGGCAGGACGGCGGTCGAGTAAGTGCTCGATTTGCAACATGGCTGCCACCTCCGCAATGCGTTTGTTGCGAGCGTCTTTAGGCACCTTGCGCATCTCCAGCGCAAAGCCGATGTTGTCGGCCACGCTCATGGTGGGGTAAAGCGCGTAGCTTTGAAACACCATGGCAATGTCGCGCTGGGCCGGGGCCACGTTCACCACGTCTTTGCCGTTGATGAGCAAAGCGCCCTCTGTGGGATCTTCCAAACCGGCAATGATGTTGAGCAGCGTAGACTTGCCGCAGCCCGAAGGACCGACCAGAATCAAAAACTCGCCGGGGGCGACGTCGATGTCGATTTTCTTGAGAATTTCAACGGCCTTGTCACCGCTGCCGAACACTTTGCGAATGCCTGAAATCTTGAGGGAAGCTGCCATGATTTTTTATCCTTTCACCGCACCAGCGGTGAGTCCTTTAACAAAGTATTGACCGGCCAGTACATAAACCAGCATGGTGGGTAAGCCCGCGATCACGGCGGCCGCCATGTCCACGTTGTAGCTTTTGACGCTGCTCGATGTGTTGGC
>CAIMHL010000464.1 GCA_903840825.1 uncultured beta proteobacterium | reverse complement strand
CGGCTGATATCACTTTGGCAGGCAAAACGGCTGCCAGCACCCCGGTTAAAATCATTGGCGATCCCGTGTTCAGTCACTTGGAAAAGACATGCCCCGGCCGCAAATCTTTGCAAACAGCGCAAGACCTGGGCGCCAACGGCATCCTCGGTCTGAGAATGCAAAGGGAAGACTTCGGTTTGGCCTGCGCCCTGGACCCCACCAAAGGGGTTTATTTCACCTGCACCGACAGTACGTGCACCGCTACCATCGGCACCCGGGCCACCTTGGCGCAACAGGTGGCGCACCCGGTGCCCAAATTCAGCACCGACAACAATGGCCTCCTCGTTGATCTCCCCGCGGTGAGCACCGCCAGCGCACCCACGCTGAATGGCAGCCTGATTTTTGGCATCGGCACGCAAACCAACAACACACCCGCCTCCAACACGCCGGTGCTGACCTCGTTGGGGGGTGGCACGGGCCTGACTACCCGCTTTATGGACCGAACTTTTCAAACCACTTACTTGGACACCGGCTCCAACGGCAATTTTTTTGACAGCGCGGGCACTCTCGCTGCCTGCGGCACAGTTATTGCCGGGTTTTATTGTCCGGACACCCTGACTGCGTTGACTGCGACCCTGACGGGCGCCAATGGCCAAACTTACCCTGTGGACTTCTCGGTCGCCAATGCCGCTGGTCTTTTTGCCTCCAGGCAGCCGGTGCTGCCCCATCTCGCTGGCGACCTCCCTGACTTGTCGTCCTTCGACTTTGGCCTGCCTTTCTTCGTTGGTCGACGCGTATATTTTGGCATTCAGAACGAGCGCGGCGATGGGGCGTTTGTCGCCTTTGAGGCGAGCAAGTATTAGCCTGGCTTCTCGTAGCGGTAGCCGACACCGTACACCGAAGTGATCGTGTGCTTGCCCGTGCCCGCCTGCTCCAGCTTGCGACGCAAGTTCTTGATATGGCTGTCGATCGCCCGGTCGCTGGTCTCGCGAAAATCTTCATGCAGGCAGTCCAGCAAATGCGCTCTTGCATAAACCTGCCCGGGGCGAGAAAGAAACAGTCGCAGCAAGCGAAACTCAATGGGTGTCAGGGGCAGCGCCTGGCCACACCATTCAATTTGCTGCGCCATCTCACGCACATCAAAACCAAGGCCCGGGTTGTGGGCCGCTAGCACGCCGTGTGTGCGGCGCAACAGGGACTTGATGCGCGCCACCACCTCGCGCGGGCTGAACGGTTTGCAAATGTAATCATCCGCACCAATATCCAGCCCCAGCAAGCGGTCAATTTCATCGACGCGCGCGGTCACCATGATGATCGGCACGGCCGAAAACGCCCTCACCGCGCGGCACACGCCCAGTCCATCCAGGCCCGGCAACATCAGGTCCAGCAGCAGCACCGCCGGGGCGTGCGTGCGCACCCAACTCACCGCCTCCAGACCATCGGTACAAATAAACGGGGCAAACCCTTGCATCTGCAAGTAGTTCGCCAGCATGTCGGCAATCTTGGCATCGTCTTCAACGATGAGAACCTGGGCCGACTCTGCGCCTGTCGCCAGTACCGCGCTCACAGTGGCTTTCCTTGTGCATTCAGCGGCAGTTCCACACAAATACGCAATCCCCCCAGGGGCGAGTGACTCGCTGTCACCTTGCCGCCATGGGCCAGCACAATCGTGCGGACGATCGACAAACCCAAACCACTGCCGTGCTCGTCACCGCGTTGGCGGGCACGATCCACCCGAAACAGGGGCTCAAACAACTGGGACAAGTCAGCCTGCGGGACACCGGGGGCGCTGTCTTCCACCGTCAAGGTCAAGTCGCTTTTATTGACATGCCATTGAACACGCACCTCCCCCGGCGCATCGGTGTAGCGCAGGCTGTTGGAGAGCAAATTACCCAGCATTTGCTCCATGCGCCCAAAGTCCCAACAGGCAAAAACAGGCTCAACGTCAGGCGCTGGCAGGCTCAAGTTCAAGCCTCGCTGTGAGGATTGAACTTGAAAGCGCTGCGTTGCCCGCCCAAGCGCGCCACGGGCATCCCCCGGGGTGAATTCGCAGTGCAGCCCTTGCACATCAGCCACGGACAAGGTATGCAGGTCATTCACGAGCCGGGTCAGTTGCAACACCTCGTCGCGCAGGCCGGCCATGACCGCCGGGGTGGGCGCCCGGGCGCCATCTTCAATCGATTCGATTTCCCCCCGCAACACCGACAAGGGCGTGCGCAGT
>CAIMHL010000463.1 GCA_903840825.1 uncultured beta proteobacterium | reverse complement strand
TTACCAAACACCTTCATTGCTTTAGCCGCTCCCGCATTTTTAGAGGGCTTGGTGTTGAGTCTTGGCCTCATTGTGGCCATTGGCGCGCAAAACGCATTTGTGTTGCGGCAAGGCCTGCGCCGCGAGCATGTGGCCAGCGTGGTGTTGTTTTGTGCTGTAACGGACGCCTTGCTGATCACCGCCGGGGTCATGGGCATGGCGCAAGCCCTGGGCGATCACCCAAACCTCACGCGCGCCTTGGCGCTGGCCGGTGCGGTGTTTTTGGCCACTTACGGCTGGCAGGCCTTGCAGCGCGCCCGCCGCCCCAGCCAGCTCCACGCCGCTAAATCCGGCGCTACTTTGAGCTTGGCGGGTGCCCTCACCCAGGCTGCTGCATTCACACTGCTCAACCCCCATGTTTATCTGGATACCGTGCTGCTGGTGGGCAGCATCGGGGCACAGCAACCTGCCGCGCTCAGGCCGTGGTTTGTGACCGGGGCGTGTGCGGCCAGCCTGCTCTGGTTTAGCCTTTTGGGGTTTGGCGCACGCTGGTTAGCGCCTTGGTTTGCCAGGCCGAGGGCTTGGCAGGTGCTGGATGGCTTGATTGGCCTGACCATGTGGATCATGGCGCTGATGCTGGTGCGGCACGCTGTGGTGGGGGTCGCCTGAAAACCTTAAGGCGTCGTTGGGGCCTTTTTTGGCCGGGTAGCCAAGCTTACTTGCCTGTGAAGTTGGCCGCTATAAAGTTGCCTGTGAGGCTGTAGAACATATAAAGCGTCTGTTTCGTCGCGTCTTTGGCCGTTGGATTGCTAAAGGTCAGTTTCCATTCCTTCGCTTTTTTGCCCTCAATTGATTCCGCTTTTTCAAGTTTGACCAATTTCCACGAGGCCTCAATTTTGCCGCTAGAGGCCAAGGCGTCTTTTTTCTTGCTGGCACAGTCTGCAATGACGGCCTCCTTGATGGGGGCATTGCCGTGGAAATGGCAGCTACTGCCACTGTCTGCAAAAGCCGAAGGAGCCGCAAAAAGGGCAGCGGTCAGCGTGGCTATAAAGACAAATTTTTTCATGATGATTTCCTTAAAGTTAAAAATAGAACAATGAAAGCAGATGGTTAAAGTTGGTTTCGGCTGGGGTCCACCGTCTTGTCGATGTCCATGTCTTCGTGGAGGTGCTTGTGTTCTTGGGCCGGGAAACGGAAGCTGTCCGGGTCGGCATCGTGCTGGTAACCGTGGAGTTGCGTCAGCAGCAAATACACCCCGGCATAGACCAGCGCCAGATTGGCTGCATGGCTGAACCGCTTGAACGAGGGGCGATGGCGCCAAAACGCCAACAGGGCCACCATCACGGTCAAGGCTGCTATCTGGCCAATTTCCACGCCGACATTAAAACTCAGGATGCGCAACAGCATAGTGGTGTTGTCGTCTCCCAAAGGCAACTGCTGCAACCGGGTTGACAGGCCAAAACCATGCAGCAAGCCAAAGCCAAAAACGGCCGCCATCAGGTTGGGGGACTTCATGTCAAACACCCGCTGAAAGCCGCCGTTGTTGTCAAAACCCTTGTAAATAACGCTGAGGGCAATGATGGCGTCCACCAGGTAGTAGTTCCAGGTGATCTTGAAGTAGGTCGCAAAGATCAGCGTAATGCAGTGCCCCAGCGTAAAGACGGTGACAAACTTAGCCACGTCCTTGAAGCTGGTGAGGAAAAACACCACACCAAACAGGAACAACAGGTGGTCATAGCCGGTGAGCATGTGGCTGGCGCCCAGCCCGATGTAACGAACATAGCCACCATCGAGCATGCTTTGCCGGTCAGCTTCTGAGATGCCGTGGGCAAAGGCGAGCAGTGGCAAAGCCATAAGCAGCAGGGCCAGAAATCGGAAGGAAATAAGTTTTTTCATAATGGGGGTACGTAAAAGGGGTCGTGCCGTAGCACACGTCCAGCTTCCGGCTCAACACAGCAGGTAGCGTCTAAAGAGGATTGAATTATAAAAGTCAGCAGCCCACTATTGCGGCGCCAAGCCTCCCGAAAGCTGGGTTTGTTGGCCACCGTTTCGCAGCGGGCGTTGTAGGTCAAGCGGCTAATTTTGGTGTCGGGCGACCAAGGGGGCACGAGACCAAAAAAGCCTCGTGAGGATTTCTACCGCCGGCATCGGATAAGCCATTCAACCGCACGAGCCGAGGTATCGCGCCCAGCATCAGGCTTCGAACCCCGAGCGAACCCTGGATTTCTTGCCCTTATGGCAGGTTCACCATCAAAAAACCCCGTAAGCACAACCCAGAGCGTAGCGACGGATGCATTGGGCGCAGGCCTACCCCGCTGCGTTTCAAAATCGCCGCCTCAACCCCTCACCAACTGACGCGCTGATCGACCTCGTAGTCAGGTGCGGGTTGTGCGGCCAGACCTCTATCGGGCTCGATGTGCACCCCGTCAGCCATCTGCGCGTCGCAGTCATCCCACAATCGGCAGGCTCTGCGGCAGCTTCAGTGGTGTGGCTCCAGTCGCTGGTTTTGGGCATGCCCACGGGGCGTGCAGCAAGGCGGATCTGGTGGTTGACAAGGTTGACGATTGACATGGTTTGAGCTCCGCAAAAGGGGCAATGACAAGGAGCGACCGGCAACGGGGTCCCGAAGGGGGTGCAAGGTAGCCAGGCTTGTGTACCCGTCGCGTTGCCTAGGCGACAGGCAACGTGCTCCGTCAGACTTGAGTGGGTTTATGCTCGGCCCATCGGACACAGGAGCTCTCACCCATGACCACCAGCAAGACTGCCCCCAAACAATATGACGCTGTGCTGTATGGCGCCAGTGGTTTCGTCGGTCGCCAGACGGTTGACTACTTCGCCAAACATGCGGAGGTTGCCTCATCGGGCTTGAGCTGGGCACTGGCCGGGCGATCCAAAGACAAGCTGGAGGCGGTACGCAAGGCCAGCGGCGCCCAGCAGGCCGGCATCGTGGTGGCCGAGGCCCATGACGCCGCCGCCATGGACACCTTGGCCCGCAATGCCAGGGTGGTGCTCAGCACCGCCGGCCCGTTTGCTTTGTACGGCAGCGAGCTGGTGGCCGCCTGTGTGCGCAACGGCACCCACTATGTAGATATCACCGGCGAAACGCCCTGGGTCAAGGGCCTGATCGACCAGCACCATGTGGCAGCCCAGCGCAAGGGCGCGCGCATCATCCCGTTCTGCGGCTTTGACTCCATCCCGTCGGATTTGAGCGCCCACCTTGCGAATGCCGCCATGCAGGAGCGGTATGGCGAGGACTGCGTGGAGACCAAGGTGGCCTTCAGCATACGCGGTGGTTTTAACGGTGGCACGCTGGCATCCCTGTTCAATATGCTGGCGTCCGGCCAGTCAGACGCCATGGCGGATCCGTTTTTGTTGAACCCCAGCGGAACCCGCCCAACCACGGCCCCGGCCCATGCCGATCCGATAGGCCCGCGTCGCGACACGGATTTTGGCGCCTGGCTGGGCCCGTTCATGATGTCCACCATCAACACCCGCGTGGTGCGGCGCAGCGCGGCGTTGCTGGGGTATGCCCCGGGTTATGCCTACCAGGAATACCTGCGCCTGGGCAAGGGTCCGGTCGCGGCACTTGCAGCCACCAGTCTGAGTGTGGGCTCGTTCACATCGCAGGCGGCGCTGCGCCTGGGTCCCATCCGCCAGCTGGCGCAAAAGTTTGCGCCGCCACCCGGCGCCGGCCCGTCCGAAGCCAGTATGGACGGCGGCTCATTTCGCGCGCTGTGGGTTGGCCACAGCGCCAGCGGCAAAATGGTGCGCGGCATGGTTGCGGACAAGGGTGATCCTGGCAATCGCGCCACGACCAAGATGCTGTGTGAATCGGCTTTGGCGCTGGCACTGCAATTGGACGAATTGCCCGGTGGCCGCAAACACGGTGGCCTGCTCACACCGGCGAGTGGCCTGGGCGATGTGCTGGTGCAGCGCCTGCGTGCGGCCGGCATGACGCTGCAGGTTGACCCGGAAAAAACCTGAACTTTTTTTGTTTTCCCTCGCAAAGGACACGC
>CAIMHL010000462.1 GCA_903840825.1 uncultured beta proteobacterium | reverse complement strand
CATGTGTAGCCTTTTAAAAATTATTCAATAAAACAAATAGTTACGAAAGACCGCCAACGTCTCACCGTCATTCCCGCGAAAGCGGAAATCCATAAGCCATCTCTTAAGAAACACAATGTATCGCATTGTATGGCAACGTTATTTTAGGCGGCCTGAGGAATCGGGACGAGGTGCATGCCAAGCTTTTCGGCACGCTTGGCGAGGTGATGCATGACGCGCTGGCGGTAACGTTCCTCGTAGTACTCCTGCCCCTTGTCGGTGTATTCCTCGCCCTTGGTGAGCATTGTATAGATCAGCCGCGCAAGCTTGTGGGCCGTGGCGGTGACCGCCTTGGGTTTATCCATGCGTGAGCACATTCGTCTGAAGTAGGCTCCCAATGCCGACTGACTGGTACGTAGCGCCGCGGCGGCTAATCGCAGGGCCTGGGCTGCATGGTTGGCACATCGCTTGGTCTTGCCGCTCATTACCTTGCCCCCGGTGATCTTCGTGCCCGGGCACAAGCCTAACCAACTCGCGAAGTGTCCGACAGTGGGGAAACGGGACATGTCGGTTCCAGTCTCACTGATCACGGCCATCGCAGTGGTGACATCAATGCCGTCGATGCGTGTCAAATCCACACCGCACATCTTGAACAGTTGCGCGCGCAGATCGAATTTGGGCGCATTGCGAGATCGTCCGCGCTGCTTGCCTTTGGCCGGATCACCCTCGTGAACCTTCAAGCATTTCAGCTGCTGCTCGATTTCGCAATCGCACTCGACCAGCTGCGTGCCGGTGAAGTCGAACGCCCCCAGCGCCTGCTTCAGAGCGAACAAGTGTTCGGCGCGCCAGTTGCCTTGCAGACTTTTGGCAATTTCATCGATGCTGGCGTGGATGCGCGCGTTCTTCATCGCGCCCAACACCTGTCCATCGCGTTCACCCGCAACGATGGCTCGTAGTATCTTCTGGCCCGTCTCGCCCACCACGTCGGAGATGACGTTGGCCAATTGGACGTTCATCTGCGTGAGTGCTTTTTGCATGTGCTGCACCGCCCGTCCCTGATTCCTGAGCAACATTGCACGCTGACGCCATAGCGAGCGCAGCACGCACACTTGCTCAGTTGGACGAAACGCGCCGCTGAGCAATCCGTAGCTCATGAGTTGCTGCAACCACTGGCAGTCCAGCACGTCGGACTTACGCCCCGAGACATTCTTGACGTGGCGTGCATTGACCAGCAGCACGGTAAAGCCTCGTGATTCCAGCAGTTCGAACAAGGGTATCCAGTACACCCCGGTCGATTCCATGGCAACGGTGTCAACCCCGCAGGCCTTGAGCCAATCGGCCAGGGAATTAAGGTCGACCGTGAAGCTGGGAAATTCACGCACCGGCGTCTCATCTCGATCCGGCGGCACCGCCACAAAGTGCGAGGCGCTTCCGATATCGATACCCGCGGCATTGGGGTGGGTGATCGTCAGGGCCGCGCGGGTCTTGCCCGGCTTGAAGCTGATTTTCATATTGCGTTGGGACATGGCTTGCTCCATCATTCAGGTTGGAATGTGGCGCCGCATCGGGTACGTCGTCTTGCTCACTCTCTTAAACGGGATATCCGCCCAGCGGCCGCTAACCGCTAGGCTGATTCACCAATATCGATGACGTTACCCAGGACCACGCTCATACGCGGGCAGGACGCACCATTGTCTTACCGGTCTTCAGCAGCGCCGCGTTCCACTTTGCCACAACGAGGTGCGCAGTGTTTCTTCGGCGCGATTTGCGGCATTGGGCCGATTATTTCGCTCATTTATTGCAGACATGCGAGCATGCGCTTCTCGTTTGTCCCCCACCCATCGGTCAGGATGGTAACGTTG
>CAIMHL010000461.1 GCA_903840825.1 uncultured beta proteobacterium | reverse complement strand
CCAGCCGGTCAAAGCCGCTGGACTGTTTGATGTCGGCCGTTTGCGCCTTGCCGTTCACGTCGATCAAGACCCGCACCAACACCTTGCCTTGCTCGCCGAGGCGTTTGCTCAAGGGTGGGTAGGCTGGTTTGGGGTTTTGCAGGTAGTCGGCGTCGCTGGATGGCAGTTGAACGCGTGCTGGGGCCGGAGGCGCATCTTTTACCGGGGCCGCCACCGGCGGTGCTGGCGCGGCAGGGGCGATCACCCCGGTTGGGGCATGAGGCGAAGGTGTCGGGTCGGCAATTGCCAAAGGCAGGGGAGGGCTGGTTTTGACGGGCGTTGTGGCCTTTGATGTCGTCTGCTTGATCGGTGTCGACTTGGGCGGCGCGGGCGGTTGTGGCTGTACTTTAGGGGTCGGTGGCGCCAAGAATTCAAGCACTATTTCAACGGGCACAACGATCTCGACCACGCGCCGCAGCAAGCCACTTTGCATCGCCCACAGCGCGGCTACGTGGAAAACGACCACGACGGCGGCAATAACGACGGTGCGGTTCATCGGCGAAGGACCCACCAAGCTGCGACCCCTACAAAGGCCAAGCTAGCGCCAAGGATTGAAATATAAGGCATGGCGTACTCCGGGTTCAGGTGTCTGCCCACATGCGCAGCAGGTTGTGATAACAGCCGATGAGGCCAGTGGTCTCGTCGGTTTCGCCATGTTGCTCCCGCAGGCGCAGCAGGTTCATGTCGAGCTCATACAGCAGGCGGCGCTGCTCATCGCTGCGCACCATGCTCTCAATCCAGAAGAAGCAGGCTAGTCGGTAGCCGCGTGTGACAGGTTTGACCTGGTGCAAGCTGGTACCGGGGTACAGCACCATGTGACCGGCAGGCAATTTGACGGCCTGTTCGCCGTAGGTGTCGGCTATGCAGAGTTCGCCCCCGTCGTAATCTTCGGGGTCCGACAAAAACACGGTGCAAGACACGTCGGTGCGAACCCGCTGGCCAGAGCCGGGCAGGTAGCGCACCGAGCCGTCGATGTGCTTGCCGTAGTAATTGCTGTCGCCCCCGTAGCGGTTCAGTCGTGGGGGAAACACTCTTTTTGGCAACGCTGCTGAGAAAAACAGAGGGTTGGTGTCCAGGCCACGCAGAACCATGGCACGTATCTCACGGGCGGCGTCGCAGTCATGCGGCAACTGCTCGTTGTTTTTGACCTGCGCCGCCTGCACGCCCGCGCCTGGGCGACCATCGCCCCAAGGCGCGCTGGCCAGCAGTATTTGGGCATGGCGGATTTCCTCCTTGGTCAGGATGTTGGGAATATTGAGCAGCATGGCGCGGGCTTTTGACGGGCGTTAAAACTTGATGTTCATCGTGACTTGTGCAACGCGCCCGGCACCTGGGATGTAGTGGCCGGCGTACAGCGCATCCGCGTAGAGCTTGTTGGCGAGGTTGCTGACATTGCCTTTGAGGGTGATTTTTTCGTTCATCGCGTACTCGGCCATCAAGTCGGCAGTGACGTAGCTGTCTACCGTCCAGCCCGGGTTGCGAATGGGCGTTTGCTCGCCCCTGAAGTTAATGCCCAGTCCAACGCGCCACTGCGAGGTGATCTGGTAGGTGTTCCACACCGTGCCACTGTGTTCGGGTGTGAGCGAGGGGCGGGTGCCCTGGCCTTCGGAGCCCGCGACACCAATGTCGATGTTGGCTTCAGGAATCCACATGTAGGAGCCGTAGATTTCCCACTGCGGCGTCAGCTTGCCGGCCATGTCGACCTCGAAGCCTGCGACATGGCGTTTGCCCGAGAGCGTGACTAGGTCTACCAGCGGGTCGGTGTTGCGTTCATGCAGTTTGGTGGAATGGAAGAGTGCCAGGCGGGCGCTTGTGCGCTTGTCTGCTGAGTCCAGTTTGGCACCCAGCTCCAGGTTGATGCTTTGTTCCGGCGGTGTGTTGGCGTTGCTGGCACTTAGCGAGTAGGCATCACCTGACGTGTTGAACGAGGTGGCGGCCGAAAAGTGGTACGAGTGCAGCGCATTGGGCTGGTACAACACGCCTACGCGTTGGCTGATCTCGGCTACTTTCATTTGGTAGCTGCTGGTAGAGACCGGACCAGGGGACGTGGACGGGATGCTAAACGTGTTGTAGTCGCCGGTCAGCTTGTCATAGCGCAGGCCTGCCAGCAGTTTCCAGTGGGGGGCCACTTGCACCAGGTCTTGCACATAAACGCCGAAACCGCTGGAATCGAACTGGTTGGTTTGGCGCAGCACCCGAGACGCTTCATTGATGGACGCGCCATCATCCGGCGTGCCCGCGGTAGTGGTCGGTTTGGTCAGGTTGACACCGCCTTGGGCGGCCGTGCGGGCGCTAAAGACTTGGCGCTGCTCGCTGGCAAAGTCGGCACCGGCCAACAGCTCGTGCTGCAAGCCCAGGGCTTTGAACTTGGCGCTGTAATCGGTTTGCAGGTAAAGCGTGTCTAGGTCTTGAATTTTGAGCTGGGTGCCCCGGCTCAAAACGGTGGTGGGGCTGAATGTATCCAATGTGACGCTGCCGGCGGCCCGCACCGTACCCGCCCGCTGATCACGCTCGTAGTGACCTTTTCGAACTGTTGTTTTCAGCTCGCTGTCGTCCAAAAAACGATGGATGTGGCTGGCAATGACGTGCTGCGCGCTGCCCGAGTTGGCATCGCTGGCCATGCCAAAGTAGGCGCTGGGGTCGAGCTTGGTGTTAATGCTGGTGGCAGCCAGCGGCGACGAGGCGGTGGGTTTGATCCAAGGCATGCCGTAGTTCATGCCGTTGTTGTTGTTCAGGTCGTAGAGACCGACAGAAAACTCGTCTTGAGTACCGATGCCCAAACGGTAAGTGGCCGCAACGCCCTTTTTACTCAAACTGCTGCCGGCCCCGTTGTTGTCGGCTTCAGTCACCATGGCATTGATGCGCAGAGCGGCGTTTTCGCCGGTATGGAGGTTGAAGTCGCCCGTGATGCGACGGTAGTTGTGGCTGCCCAGCGTGGTGGAGATTTCATGCTCGTCCATGGCTCTGGGCTGTTTGCTCACCTGATTGACCGCGCCCCCTGTTGAGCCGCGGCCAAACAACATGGAGGCAGAACCGCGCAAGACTTCAAGGCGGTCGAGGTTGAAGGTGTCGCGTTCATAAAAAGCCGGGTCGCGCATGCCGTCAACAAAAATATCACCCGTGGCCTGCAGCGACAAGCCGCGTAGCCGGATGTCTTCCTCGCCCCCCTCCGCGGCCAAAAAAGAGATGCCGCTGGTGTTTTTCAGCGCTTCTTTCACGGTGTCCAGGTTCCGGTCATCGATCAGTTTTTCAGTCACTACCGTCACTGATTGCGGAATGTCGCGCAGTGGCTGCCGTCCTTTGCCGATGGTGGTGTCGGTGACACGCAAGGCGTCTTTGCCTTCTGGTGCTTCCCGTTTTTCTTTGACCACCACAGCTTTGAGCGTTACCTCAGTGCTGGCCGTGTTGTCTTGGGCCATGCTGCTCAGCGAACCGGCCAAAAGCAGCGCGCCCAAGGGCAGGGTGGCGTGTTTGAAATAACTTTTATTGATAGCTGCTTGAGCACGTTCAGTATGCTCTAAAGTGGTTTTAGCTATAAATTTTTTTGATGCTTGCATCGTTGTGTCCGGGTTCAGAGCGTGGATGGCTGGCTGAATCCGCGAAAAGCAACGAAGCATGCGGTGTGGCTGGCTAGAAGTAGCCTTTATTCTAAATGAGAATCATTCTTATTGAAGGCAACCAATAAGAATATTTACTTTGCAGTTTCAATCACTTGCCGCGAGGCCGCCCCGTATCTTGTCAAGCCTGGCAGTCCATGCGCTTCAGTCCACTTGGTAGGCGAGTCGCTCTGGCTTGAGTTCTTGCAAAATAGTGGTAGCAATTTCTTCAATCGATTTGGTGGTGGTCGATAACCACCTGATACCCGAGCGCCGCATCATCAACTCTGCCTGTGACACTTCCATGCGGCAGTTCTCAATAGAGGCGTATTTGGAGTTAGGACGGCGCTCATTGCGAATTTCACTCAGCCGCTCAGGTTGAATGGTCAACCCGAATAACTTGCTTATGTGAGGTTTCAGCGCAGGGGGCAGGTGCTGACGGTCAAAATCTTCTGGGATCAGTGGGTAATTAGAGGCTTTAAGCCCGTACTGCATGGCTAGGTACAGGGAGGTAGGCGTTTTCCCGCTGCGGCTAACCCCTACCAAAATGACATCGGATTGTTCGAGGTCGCGGTTGGATTGCCCATCGTCATGGGCCAGAGAGAAGTTGATGGCTTCAATGCGCGACTGGTATTCTTTACTTTTGCTGGCATCGCTGAAGCGCCCAATGCGGTGGTTGGATTTGATGTTGAGCTCAGTTTCCAGTGGGCGCACAAAGGTGCCAAACATATCAAGCAACATGCCCTCGCAGCCCTCGGTGATCACTTTGAGCACCTCCATGTTGACCAAGGTGGTGAAAACAATCGGTCTTTTGCCATCGACAACACCGGCGTGGTTGATCTGCCGGACAGCTTGATAGGCTTTGTCAACGGAGTCAACAAAGGGCAGGCGAACATGGCGCGCCTTGGTCTCGAATTGCGCAAGAATCGCATTTCCAAAGGTTTCAGCCGTGATTCCTGTGCCGTCTGAGATAAAAAATACGGTTCTATTTGACATAAATCTTTTGAATAGGTGGTGTCAACCTGCATCCTACAATGACAGGAACGATTTTTTGAGTGTGCTTAAACGATCAAGCAAACCAACAACACGAACGACAACAATTAAGCACACACGCTGCCAGGGCTTTATCAACGAGCGCCTGGGGCACCACCGGTTTTAACTTCTGGAGCTTTTATGTCTAATCTTTTCAATCCAACCGATTTGGTTGTGCCTTTTGAAAAACTGCGAATGACTGACGTTGACTCAGTCGGTGGCAAAAATGCCAGCCTGGGTGAAATGATTTCAAATTTACCCACCGGCGTCAAAGTTCCCACAGGTTTCGCCACCACAGCGCACGCTTTCCGTGACTTTTTGGCTTTTGAAAATCTGGGCGGCCGGATCAATGCGCTTTTGCAGGCTTTGGATACCGAAGATGTCCGCGCTTTGGCCCAAGTGGGTGCCCAGATCCGCGCGATGGTGGAGGTTCAGCCTTTTCCTGCTGACCTGGAACTTGCAATTCGCGCGGCCTTCGTCACCCTGAATGGGGACAACACGCAGGCTTCTTTTGCCGTGCGCTCTTCGGCCACGGCCGAGGATTTGCCGGATGCCTCATTTGCTGGTCAACAGGAAACTTTCCTCAACGTGATTGGGATTGAAGAGATTCTTCACAAAATTCGGGAGGTATTTGCCTCTTTGTACAACGACCGCGCTATCAGCTACCGCGTGCACCAGGGCTTTGCCCACGAACATGTGGCCTTGAGCGCTGGCATTCAGCGCATGGTTCGCTCAGACCTAGGCGCTGCGGGCGTCATGTTCACCATTGATACCGAGTCAGGCTTTAAAGACGTGGTGTTCATTACGTCCAGCTACGGCTTAGGCGAGACAGTGGTGCAGGGTGCTGTCAATCCAGATGAGTTTTATGTTCACAAGCCCATGCTGAAAGCGGGCAACCGGGCCGTCATTCGCCGCAGTTTGGGCTCCAAACTGATCCAGATGCAATTTACCAGTGCACAAGAAAAAGCAGCCAGTGGCAAGTTGGTCAAAACCACGGATGTGCCCACAGAACTACGCAACCGGTACTCGCTGACCGATGCCGATGTCGAGAAATTGGCCTCCTACGCGGTGGTTATTGAAACCCACTACGGCCGCCCTATGGATATTGAATGGGGCAAAGACGGTTTGGATGGCGAGTTGTATATTTTGCAAGCACGCCCCGAGACCGTGAAGAGCCAGGCTGAAGGCAAGGTGGAATACCGTTACAAGCTCAAAGGCAAAGGCCCCGTCTTGGTTGAGGGGCGGGCCATTGGTCAAAAGATTGGCACCGGGCCTGTGCGTATCGTGCATAACCTGAGCGAGATGGACAAGGTTCAGCCAGGCGACATTTTGGTCACTGACATGACCGACCCGAACTGGGAGCCGGTCATGAAGCGGGCTGCTGCGATCGTCACCACCCGCGGTGGTCGCACCTGCCACGCCGCCATCATTGCCCGCGAGCTCGGTATTCCTGCTGTGGTGGGTTGTGGCCACGCCAGTGAAGTCCTGAAAGATGGCATGCTGGTCACCGTCAGCTGTGCTGAAGGCGACACCGGTTTTGTGTATGACGGCTTGCTGGAAACTGAAATCTCCGAAGTTGAACGCGGTTTGATGCCTGACATTGACCTCAAAATTATGATGAACGTGGGTAACCCACAGCTGGCTTTTGACTTTTGCCAGTTGCCTAATGAGGGCGTTGGTTTAGCCCGCCTTGAGTTCATCATCAACAACAACATCGGCGTTCACCCAAAAGCCATTTTGGATTACCCCAATATTGACCCTGACTTGAAGAAGGCCGTGGAGTCTGTTGCTCGGGGTCACGCATCTCCTCGCGCTTTTTACGTGGACCGCGTTGCAGAAGGCGTGGCAACTATTGGGGCTGCTTTCTGGCCCAAGCCGGTCATTGTTCGATTGTCTGATTTCAAGAGCAACGAATACCGTAAATTGATCGGTGGTAGCCGCTATGAGCCCGAAGAAGAGAACCCCATGTTGGGTTTCCGGGGTGCTGCGCGCTACGTGAGTGCTGATTTTGGCGAAGCTTTTGCTATGGAATGCGAAGCCCTCAAGCGCGTTCGCCAGGACATGGGCCTAAGCAATGTGCAAATCATGGTGCCATTTGTTCGCACCTTGGGGCAAGCCAAGAAAGTGACTGAACTTTTGGCCGCTCACGGGCTGAAACGGGGCGAAAACGAGCTCAAGATCATCATGATGTGCGAGATACCCAGCAACGCCTTGTTGGCCAATGAGTTTTTGGCGTATTTCGATGGTTTCTCCATCGGCTCCAACGACCTGACCCAGTTGACCCTGGGGCTGGACCGTGATTCAGGCCTGGAAATTTTGGCCGCCGATTTTGATGAGCGCGATCCTGCCGTGACGGCGCTGATCAGTATGGCCATCAAGGCTTGCAAAGCGCAGGGTAAATACATTGGTATTTGCGGCCAAGGGCCAAGCGACCACCCAGACTTTGCCAAATGGCTGGCCAACCAAGGTATTTCGTCGATTTCCCTGAATCCAGATTCAGTCATCGCCACCTGGAAATTGCTGGCCGGGTAATCGAAAACACCTATGCTGCAGAGCATGGCGTGATGCCATGCTCTCCTTACGATGAAGCCATCCCTTGCATCCACTGAAATACCGCCCATCAGGGGCAGTGTTCATTTGCATGGATGGCTTTTGTTTGTTTGGTTTGTAGCGTCCTTTGGGAT
>CAIMHL010000460.1 GCA_903840825.1 uncultured beta proteobacterium | reverse complement strand
GCAAGGGTTTTTGCACAAATCAAAAATGAAAATGTCGCACCAAGAGGTCAAGCAAGAAAATAAAGAGTCCGACGGCAATCCAGAAATCAAAAACCGCATCCGGCAAAAGCAGCGAGATATAGCCAACAGCAACAGCATCGGTGCCGTGCCCAAGGCCGATTTTGTACTGATGAACCCGACTCACTTTGCCGTCGCCATACGATACGACGAAAAAACGATGCGAGCCCCTCAGGTGATTTCTAAAGGAGCAGATCTCCTGGCCATGAAGATTCGGGATATTGCGAAAACCAACGCTATTCCAGTTTTGCAATCGCCCATGTTGGCGCGTGCTTTGTACGCCAACGCAGAATTGGATCGCGAAATACCAGCCAGTCTTTTTACAGCGGTGGCTCAAGTGCTGGCCTATATCTACAAACTGAAGGCCGCACTCAGGGGCGATGGCCCCATGCCCGAAGAACTTCAACACCCCTTCGTACCGCCTGAGCTTGACCCATTCTCCAAAGTGGTCAACAACACGGCTCAAGCATGAACACTCAACTCAATACGTTAAAGGATTGGGCCGGCAGCAACGCAGCCTTACTCAAAGGGGCCGCCGCGCCTTTGCTAGTTGTCTCAATTTTGGCCATGATGGTGCTGCCCATGCCAGCCTGGATGCTGGATGTCTTTTTTACGATCAATATATCGGTAGCCTTGATGGTGATGATGGTGGCGGCATACATGATTCGCCCTCTGGACTTCGCCTCATTTCCCGCCGTCTTGCTGCTGACAACCCTGATGCGTTTGTCCTTGAACGTCGCCTCTACGCGCGTGGTACTGCTGGAAGGTCACACCGGCCCAGGTGCCGCAGGTGCTGTCATTGAGGCCTTTGGTCACTTCCTGATTGGTGGCAACTTTGCCGTAGGTCTAATTGTTTTTTCAATTTTGGTGGTGATTAACTTTGTGGTGGTAACCAAAGGGGCTGAACGCATCGCTGAAGTTTCAGCCCGTTTTGCGCTGGATGCTATGCCAGGGAAACAAATGGCGGTCGATGCGGACTTAAACGCTGGATTGATTGACGAAAAAGAAGCGAAACGTCGTCGTGCCGAGGTCTCGGAAGAAGCTGATTTTTTTGGCTCTATGGATGGAGCCTCTAAGTTTGTGCGCGGCGATGCAGTCGCCGGTATCCTGATTCTTTTGATCAATATTATTGGTGGCTTTACGATTGGCATATTGCAGCACGGGTTGACGGCCACCCAAGCAGCTGATACGTATATTTTGCTGGCTGTAGGCGATGCACTGGTTGCTCAAATTCCAGGCTTACTGATCTCTGTGGCGGCAGCGATGGTAGTGTCCCGGGTCGGCAAGGACCATGATCTGGGGCGTCAAATTATTGACCAGATGTTCATCTCTCCCCGCGTGTTGGGCATTACGGCGGCCATCATGGGTATTTTGGGCTTGATCCCCGGCATGCCACACCTTGTTTTCCTGGGCATTGCTTCGGTATTGGGCTATGGGGCCTGGATGCTGGCCCACCAAGCGACGCCAGCCACTGATGCTGATGCCAGCACCGCCGTTGTCTCAGATGGTGAGGCCACCTGGGATGACCTTCAACCCGTGGATCAACTCGGCCTGGAGCTAGGCTACCGCTTGATTGCACTGGTAGACATCAACCGTCAAGGTGACCTGTTAACCCGCATCAAGGGAGTCAGGCGCAAGTTTGCGCAAGAGGTGGGTTTTTTACCGCCATCGGTCCATGTCAGGGACAACCTTGAACTGAAACCCAGTGGGTACCGGATCACAGTGCGCGGCGTCACAGCCGGAGAAGGCGATGCCTTTCCAGGCATGTACCTTGCCATCAATCCAGGCGGTATCAACACGCCACTGATTGGTAACGCAACCACCGACCCTGCATTTGGCTTACCCGCGCACTGGATCGATGAACGCCAGAAGGAACCCGCACAAATGGCGGGCTATACGGTGGTTGATTCAGAGACTGTCATGGCCACGCATTTGTCACACTTGATGCAGGTTCAAGCTTCAAAATTATTGAGTCGAACCGAGACCCAGCAACTGGTAGAACATGTGAATAAACAAGCGCCAAAACTGATCGAGGAAGTTGTCCCCAAGATGGTGAGTATTGCTGTGTTCCAAAAAGTTTTACAGCTATTACTAGATGAATCCGTGCATATTCGCGACATCAGAACCATCATTGAGTCGATTGCAGAAAACGCAGGGTCAACCACAGATCCGGTAGAGCTGGCACGCCGGGTTCGTATTGCTCTGGCACCTGCCATTGTTCAGCAAATTTACGGCTCTACCAAAGAGCTCAACGTGATTGCGATTGACCCTGCGCTCGAGCGCCTGCTGGTGCAAGCGTTGGGGAACTCGGCTGGCCCGGCACTTGACCCAGGCGTCGCCGACGTCTTTACCCGCACCGCAGCCGAGGTGGCCTTACAGCAAGAGGAAATCGGAATTCCAGCCTGCTTGTTGGTTCCCGATCAAATTAGGGGCTCCATTGCCCGACTTGTGCGCCGACTGGCACCCCGTCTTCAGGTTTTATCACACAGTGAAATACCTGAATCCCATACCATCCGAATCGGTCCGATTCTTAGAGGCGCAGCATGAATATTCAACGCTTTTCAGCACCCACATCCCGTGAGGCTCTGGCCAAGGCCCGTTTGGCATTTGGCGAAGGAACGCTCATACTGTCCAACCGGCAAACAGCCACTGGCATTGAGGTAGTCGCAACGGCAGAGGAAACTGTTTTAGGACTCGACCGGGCAGACAAATTCACGCACCGGGCCGTGGCTCAGAAACCTGTGTTTCAGTCTCATGCAGAGGCGTTCCCCGCCTCCAAATCCGAAGTTGAGGAAGATGCAGACCGCTTGTCGATGAGCACCCTGTCTTTTCAGGACTATGTACGCGAACGTATGCTGCGTCGAAGGAATGACGCTATCGGACCCAAAACAAACTCACACCGCAGCGCTCCGCCTGCGCCCCAAAATGTTGACCCAGTGAAAGTACCGAAAGCCAGCCACACTCCCTCGCCAACTCTTACTCCGGCAGCACTCACACCAGGCATCGCCGAAGAACTGCAGGCAATGAAAGTTTTGATGGAGGAGCGCTTCAATACCCTGACTTGGCTGGGTCAGACACGCCAAAACCCAGTTAAGTCCAGCATGATGCTGAAGCTGATCAGTGCTGGGTTTTCGCCTAATTTATCTCGTACCGTGATCGAGCACTTACCCGAGGAGCTATCTGTAGGTGATTCTTTCCGCTGGGTGATGGACACTCTTGAAAAAAATCTAAGGACAGCCGAACCCACGCGATCACTGTCGTCTGACGGGGGAGTTTTTGCATTAGTCGGTGCAACTGGTGTGGGCAAAACAACCACTGCTGCCAAGCTGGCATTTCAGTGCGCCGCACTTCACGGACCGGACAGTGTCGGGTTGATTAGTCTGGATAATTACCGCGTTGGCGCTCAGGAACAACTGCGCGCACACGGTAAAAACATGGGCATCGTATCTCATGTAGCGCATGATCAGGCAGCACTAAGCGACTTGCTAAGTTTGCTCTCAAGAAAAAAACTGGTGCTCATTGACACGATGGGATTGGCACCTAGTGACCCCCGAAAAAATGATTTACTTGAATTTCTAAATTTACCCAAACTAACTCGCCTTTTAGTCTTGAATGCTGGTGGTGATGGGGAGATGCTGAACGATGTTGTTTCTGCCTTCAAAACAAGTGGTGCCCAACAAGCGATCCTCTCGAAAATTGACGAAGCGTCCAAATTAGGGCCTTCGCTGGACTCCATCATTCGCCACAAATTGGTTCTGCGTGGTGTCACGATGGGACAGAATGTACAAGAGGATTTTGAATTGGCACACGCAGGAAAACTGGTTCGCTTGTCCATGCATTCAACATCCAAATCAATTTTTGCACCGCAATCTTCTGATTTAAGCTTCTTCTTTTCTCATTCGAGTCAGACAAGCCTGTTACAAAACCATGCATAACGGTCACCATCATTTCAGGGGGCAATATGTACACTGCTAACGGACAACTCAATCGCAATGCCATGATCAAGCAGTACCAGCCCTTGGTTCGCCGCTTGGCTCATCACATGATGGCCAAATTGCCTGCCAATATTCAGGTTGACGACTTGATTCAGGTCGGCTTAATGGGTTTATCGGAAGCGCTCACACGGTATGAAGTGGTCCAAGGCGTTCAATTTGAAACCTTCGCCACCCAACGAATTCGTGGTGCCATGCTTGACGAATTGCGTGACAACGACTGGATGTCCAGGGGAACTCGCAAAAGCCAAAAGGAGATTGAACAGGCGCTGCGACGGCTTGAACACCAACTTGGGCGACCACCCCTTGAAAGTGAAATAGCCAGCCAGCTAGGATTAAGCTTGTCCGACTACCAGTCCTTACTGGGCAAAGTTCGCGGCACTCAACTCATTTATCTTGAGGATATGACGCGCGGACACGATGACGAAGACAGCGTGCTAGACCGCCATGTAGGAGTCACCGACTCAGACCCTGTGAATATGCTTCAGGATCAACGCCTACGGGAAGCTTTGGTTGCCGCTATTAAAAACCTCCCTGAGCGAGAACAGTTCATCATGGGTATGTATTACGAGAAAGACATGAACCTCAAGGAAATAGCACTCGTACTGGACATCACAGAATCACGGGTGTGTCAACTGCACAGTCAGTCGATTGCCAGATTGCGCTCGAAAATGAGAGCGCATTGAGGTTTTGGGGTCAGGCCGCCAGGTACTTGAAAGCACCTGTTTGCGGACCGACTGCGCTATAAGCTTTATTACTTGGTCCGTACGTAGATTTAACGGTAGCAGGAACGAGTGCGTTTAGTGCACGGTCTACTAAAACGGTGCGTCTGATGAGAGATTCTCTTCTGATACCCAAGGAATTAGAAAGCTGATCCAAACGGGATTTCAGTGCCTGGTTCTGCGGGTCTTGGGGTAATGTCCGGTTGACCAAGGCAGCTAAATTCATCGCCGCCCGCTGCATGTTTGCACTGCTCGACGCCAGTGCCTCAGGCTCGCCACTGACCAATGCAGACGAAAGCTCGTCAAAGCATTGCTCAGCCAATGCAAAGGCTTTTTCAATAGTCAAGGGAAGCTTTCAAAACGTCCACGCTTGCTTGGGCCGGCGAAACACAAAATTAAGAACGTTGACGCGTGAGCATTTCATGGGCGTTGCTCAACAGTTTGTCGGCAATAGCCACTGGATTGGCGTGAAATTGCCCGTTGCTTATCGCCAGCTTCATGGCATCGACCTTTCCCAAATCTACGTCTGGCGCGTCGCCGCGCCCGGGCGATGCCATTGAGCGCGCCAAGCTTGAAACGGTCACCGCCAACCCGACTGACAAAGTACTGCTCGATATGGCCGTAGCCAATCCTGCGCTTTGATTGCCTTTGGCTTGTGCAGCAGCGCTGCTGATCAACAATTGATTGTCTGTGGGTTGTCCAATTTTCATCATGCTCTCCAAAACCACTAAAAGTGTAGCTTCGCAATGTCATTAACGGCGTTACTCCCGCCAGCTTTAGCTTTATTTGACGTATATCTCAAAAAAGCTGGCTTTCAGCTTCATATGTCCAGTTTCACGGTTCGACTATCGACCACAACAACAGGGAGAACACGGCCATTCTCCATTTTTATTTGCGTCAACTGTCCCACCACCCCAGGCGATAAGGCTTGCCCATCAGAGGTAATGGTAAAGCCTGGACCTTGAGCCAACACGCGCACCTGCGCACCGGCCTGAAAGACCTGCGCAGGTTTAATTGAAACCAGCCGCAGGGTTTGACCTGCAGCCAAGGTGCCGGAGGCTATTGCGCCCACCCATTGCGATGGCTTGCTGACAATGGGGCTGGGTGATTCTGCCCAATCAACCTCAGCCTCCATCGCATCGGCTTCTGTAAGCGTGGCGCCTGCGCTGACTAGGCCTTTAACGACCCATGCTGGACCCATTGCACGCACCGTTAAGGGCAAAAATACATTCCATTTGGTCACGCCATCAAGGCACCTTAATCCAATACGCGTCTTACCCCAAAGCCTTGTTCCAACAGGCACATATGGCTCAATGCGATTGCAGGGAGCAAGCCTAAGTCGCGAGTCAAGCTCACCCAAAACCAACACCATCCGCAGCGGTGTCTTGGTTGTTGCCGGTAAATTTGAAACAACTTCATTCAACCACAACCCAGCTGCTTCCATGAATACCGGGACAGGCACAGCCTCTTGTGCCTTGGCACCCTGATTTATAGAAATAAATGAAAAACCAAGCAGCAGCATTGAAAACTTGTATTGAGCGAGAAGTTCTGGGATTTTCATATCTATCACTTTAGGCAAGAAGCCGAAAAGGTAGACGCACAAATAGTGGCACTTCCACCCCTTTTTTTTAAAGATAAAAATTTAAGAAATTTTCATAATTGATTTACCTGGCAAGAAATTAAAGCCTTGTTGCCGTTTTATTAAATATTGAGGTGCGTCATGCTTGCCAACTTAACCAGCAGTCTGGACTTTCACTCCAAAGCCCTGGTCATCCGCTCTGAACGACAGCGTGTGATTGCCGGGAATATTGCCAACGCAGACACCCCTGGCTACGCGGCACGGAACCTTGATTTCAAGGAAGCTATGGCAACAGCCAATGGCTCAAGCCATAAAACCTTGAGCCTGGCCCAGAGTCACTCTGCACACAATGGATTCCAGACATCACCGACCAATACCAAACACATTGCTTTAGCTGGCAATACCAATGCTGGCATGGAGGGGCAACAGAAGATGGGCTACGCGATACAAACACAACCTAGCCTGGATGGCAACAGTGTCGACCTGGACCAAGAACGAGCCAACTTTGTCGACAACTCTGTGCACTACGAAGCCACGCTAAGGTTTATTAACGGTCAAGCCAAAACTATGTTGAGCGCCATTCAAGGTCAATAGACTTTTTGAATTAAAGGGAGTTAAGCATGTCCATGTTCTCAATTTTTAGTATCTCAGGTAGTGCAATCAGCGCTCAGTCACAAAGACTCAACGTAGTGGCCAGCAACCTGGCAAATGCCGATGCCGTTGCAGGTCCGGATGGCAAGGGCTACAAAGGTAGGCAGTTGTTGTTTGAAACCACTGCGATGGGGGAATCCACTGCATTTGGCGTACGCGTTACAGGGGTAAAAGAAAGCAGCGAAGCCCTGCGAAAAGTACATAACCCAAGCCACCCTTCAGCAGATACCGATGGTTACATCACACAGTCCAACGTGAACCCTGTTGAAGAAATGGTGAACATGATCTCTGCTTCTCGCTCCTACCAAAACAACGTCGAAGTCATGAACACAGCTAAAACTCTACTGCTTAAAACACTGCAAATTGGCCAGTAATTATCAAAGGAACCTTCATGATTTCCAGCACATCAAACCCAACAGTCAACACGTCAAGTGGCACAGCACCATCCGCCACAGCAGCAGCCAGTGACACTACCGCATCACAGGACCGGTTTTTGAAACTACTGGTGGCGCAATTGAGCAACCAGGATCCTATGAACCCCATGGACAACGCTCAAATGACGAGCCAGATGGCACAAATCAACACTGTCACTGGCATTCAGCAGGTTAACGACACTTTGAAAAATATGGCAAAGCAATTCAATTCTATGCAGGTACTTCAAGGCTCATCCCTGGTAGGTCGCGAGGTCATGGTCGAGGGAAACACCATGAATAACACAGGCACCATTGCAAGTGGAACCCTTTCACTAGAGGGCAATGCAGATATTGTGAAAGTTGACATACTTTCACCAGGAGGCCAACTGCTTGACACCCTGAATTTAGGTCCACAGATGGCTGGCCAGGTCTCTTTTGAATGGGATTCTTCACGCTACCCTGAAGGAACAAATCCCCACTTCAAAGTGACAGCCATGCAGAGCGGAAACAGCATTTTAAACACGCCTATGACCCGCGACAAAGTGATCTCGGTCGGTAGTGAAAACGGGGCCATGACGGTTCAACTGCAG
>CAIMHL010000459.1 GCA_903840825.1 uncultured beta proteobacterium | reverse complement strand
CTCTTTTTCACCTTTCAATTTCAACTGGAGCTTTTCTATGAAACGTCGCTTGTTCGCATTGACCGCCACCGCGCTCACCCTGACTTTGGCTGCGGGATTCGCAGCCGCCCAAACCAAGTGGGATTTGCCCGCAGGCTACCCCGCCACCAACTTTCACACCGTCAACATGACGGAGTTTGCCAACGACATCGACAAAGCCACCGGCGGCAAGTTAAAAATCACGGTGCACGCCAACGGCTCGCTATTCAAGGCGACAGAGATCAAACGGGCGGTGCAAGGCGGGCAAGCCCAAGCAGGTGAAATTTTGCTGGCCAACTTCCAAAACGAGTGGCAAATGTTTGGTGCCGATGGTCTGCCCTTTCTGGCCGACAGTTACGACGAATCCATGAAACTCTACAAAGTGCAAAAGCCCTTTTTAGAGAAAAAACTCGCTGAGCAAGGCATGGCGCTTTTGTACGCCGTGCCCTGGCCACCCCAAGGCATTTATGTCAAAAAACCCATCACCTCGGGTGCCGACCTCAAAGGCGTGAAATGGCGCGCTTACAGCCCCTCGACCGCCCGCATTGCCGAGTTGGTGGGCGCACAACCCGTCACCGTGCAAGCAGCCGAGCTCTCCCAAGCGATGGCCACTGGCGTGATTGAGTCCTATATGTCTTCGGGCTCGACCGGCTTCGACACCAAAACCTACGAGCACATCAAGTACTGGTACGACACCCAGGCTTGGTTGCCCAAAAATGCGGTCATCGTGAACAAGGCCGCCTTTGACGCGCTGGACGCGGGCAGCAAACAAGCCGTGCTCAAAGCCGCAGCTGACGCCGAAGTGCGCGGGCTGGCCGCCTCCAAAAAGACCAACACCGACTCACTCGACAAGCTCAAAGCCAATGGCATGAACATCGTCGCGCCCTCAGCCCAACTTAAGGCAGATATGAAAAAGGTGGGCGACGTGATGCTCAAGGAATGGCTGGAAAAAGCCGGACCTGAAGGCAAAGCCCTCATCGACAACTTCAATAAACCATAAGCACCGCCATGACCATGCGCAAAACGCTCGATTCGATCTACAACGGCGCAGCCGCCCTGGCCGCCACCTGCATGGTCGGCCTGCTGGGCATGGTCATGCTCTCCGTCTTGGGGCGGCAATTCAATTTTCATGTGCCGGGCACTGATGCCTACGCGGGCTACCTGATGGCCGCTTCCGGCTTTCTGGCACTGGCCCACACCTTGAAGCGCGGCGAACACATTCGTGTCACCTTGCTGCTCGCCAACCTGAAGGGTCGCTGGAAAAAAGGCATGGCGCTGTGGGCGCTGGGTTTTGCCAGCGTGTTATCAATCATGTTTGCCTGGTCTTGCTGCCGACTGGCCTGGCAATCGCACACCTTTAACGACATTTCAACCTCCAACGATTCCACCCCACTTTGGCTACCGCAAATTGCGATGGCGCTTGGGGCCTTGATCCTAGCCCTGGCTTTTCTCGATGAACTGGTGCTTGAAATCACAGGACAGCGGGTTGAAACCCACAATGATGAACCCTTGCGCAGCGAGTAAAAAAACATGAATGACCTTTATATTACCGCCGCCCTGCTGGTGGCCTTGTTGCTTATTTTGGGCAGCGGCGTCTGGGTCGGGCTCAGCCTGACCGGCGTGGCCTGGCTGGCTGTAACGCTTTTTTCATCGCGCCCCGCCGGCGACGCCATGGCCGTGACCGTCTGGGGCTCGTCCTCAAGCTGGACGCTAACCGCGCTGCCGCTGTTTGTCTGGATGGGCGAGATTCTGTTTCGAACCCGGCTTAGTCAGGACATGTTCAAGGGCCTGGCGCCTTGGGTGCAAGGCTTGCCCGGGCGCCTGCTGCACACCAATGTGATTGGCTGCACCATTTTTGCTGCGGTGTCTGGCTCCAGTGCAGCCACCTGCGCCACCATTGGCAAAATGACCTTGCCAGAGCTCACCCGCCGGGGCTACCCCGAGCACATGGTCATCGGCACGCTGGCCGGTGCCAGCACGCTAGGGCTACTTATTCCGCCCTCCATCATCATGATTGTGTATGGCGTAGCCGCTGAAGTATCCATCTCCAAACTCTTCATCGCCGGGGTCTTGCCTGGCCTCTTACTGGCAGCGCTTTTCTCGGGCTACATCATGGTGTGGGCACTGCGCAACCCGGGCCAAGTGCCTGCCGCCGATGGCCAGTTCACCTTCATGGAAAAGTTGTCGGCCTCTCGCAGCTTGATTCCCGTGGTGTCTTTAATTGCGGCCGTGCTGGGCTCCATCTACTCAGGCTTTGCCACCGCGACCGAGGCCGCAGCCGTGGGCGTGGTGGGTTCGCTGGTGATCTCAGCCTTGCAAGGTTCCATGAACTGGGCGACCTTTCGAGATGCCTTGATGGGGGCCACCCGCCTGTATTGCATGATTGCCCTGATCTTGGCGGGCGCCGCTTTCTTGACGCTGGCCATGGGCTACATTGGCTTGCCGCGCCATCTGGCCGAATGGATTGCCACACTGGGCCTGAGCAAGGCCCAACTGATCGTGGCACTGTCTATCTTCTTCATCATTTTGGGCTGCTTCCTCGATGGCATCTCGATGGTTGTGCTGACGATGGGCGTGCTGATGCCTACTGTGCAATCAGCCGGCATTGACCCCATCTGGTTTGGCATTTTTGTGGTGCTGGTGGTGGAGATGGCCCAGATCACCCCACCGGTGGGCTTCAACCTCTTTGTGCTTCAAGGCATGACCGGGCGCCAGTTGACCTGGATCGCCCGCGTCACCATGCCCATGTTTTTCCTGATGTGCGCCGCTGTGGCCATCATCTATGTCTTCCCCGGCATCGTGACCTGGCTGCCCAGCAAAATGTAGGATTGGGGAGCCGATGTCCTCGCCCTTTATGATGGCGCCATGATGTCTGTTCTTGCAATTTGTGTCGGCGCCAGCGTCGGCGCCCTCGCCCGCTGGGGTTTGGGCCTATGGCTCAATCCCGGTGCGCTCATCCCATTTGGCACGCTGGCCGCCAACCTCATTGGCGGCTACCTCATTGGCGTTTGCGTCGCGGTGTTTCAAGCCCTGCCCAATCTCGACCCCACTTGGCGCTTGCTGCTGGTCACCGGCTTTTTGGGCGCACTCACCACCTTCTCCAGCTTCTCCGCCGAGGTGGTGGGCATGCTGGGGCAGCAACGCTACGCTTTGGCACTGGGCACGGCGGCAGTGCACCTGTTTGGGTCTTTGTTGTTGACGATTGCGGGCATTAAAAGCGCTATGTATTTTATAGCTGCTTATGCACGCTAACAGGGCTTTGAGTTCCTATTGAAAACACGGGGTGCCAAGGACCAAGTAGCCCTTACCCTCCCCCGCGCTGCATATAAAGGTCAAAGCGCTTCATGAAGGTATAGCGCTGGGCATCGTCCAGTCCGGCAAATCTAAAGCTCACCAGCAAACGAGGCATGCGCATGAGGGCGATCACTCGCGGTGGGGCTTCCTGCCAGGTCAGGCCCAAAGCGCCATCGCCAATACGCACGCCCGCTGAATGGGCTTGAAGCTTCCAGAAGTTGTCGCCAATGGCCTCAGGCAACCACCGAAGCCACTCGACTTCGGTGCAGCCCATGTCGCGCTCAAAGCGCTCAGCATAAAAAGATTGCATTGGTCAGCGCTTCAACCGCCGGCAATGGGCGGCCAAATGGCCAAAACATCGCCCTCTTGCAAGGTCTGCGTGAGCCGTTTTTCAGGCTCGATGTACTTGCCGTTGATGAGCACCAAATGCACCAACTTGGGCGGCATGCCATAGGGCTCGATGATCTGCATGATGGTGGCGTCTGGTGCTACATCAAGGTGCAACACATTGCTGTAGCGTGCCTCGGCGGGCAAGTAATCGGTTAATGAGGCAAATAATTTGAAAGTGATGTTCATGTTCAAAAAATTTTATCGCCGACGCTCATCTTGCGCACCCGACCAGTGGCCTTGCCCCTGCGCCGTGGCCAGATAAGCCGCCATGAGTTGGGTTGGGTCTTTGATAAGCGCGTCTTTCCAATCGCCCAGCTTGACCTGGCCCTCAACCAAACCACGCATCACGCCCACATGCTCGGTCCAACCCACGCTGTTGCAGCCCACCATCACATCATCTTTGAACTGCAAGCTCAGGTGCCGCCCGGCGGGCAAGTCGGTCAGCTCGACGTGCTCGCCGCCGGCTACACCGTCCCAGGCACCAAAGCTGGTGGAGATCAGGCCCAGGGTGTCAAGCACGTTGATTTGCGTGACGCCTTTGAGATCAGCGCCCAGCGCCACACCGCGCCCATAAGCCACCATGTTCAAGGCCGCCACGCGGGCCTGCTCGGCCGCGTTGGGCTGGATGGCGCTAACGATAGTTTTACCGCTGACTTTGTCAAAGGCTTCGGCACAGTCGCCAGCGGCAAAGATGCCGGGCACGTTGGTTTGCAGGTGCGCATCGGTCAGCACGCCCAGCAAGCAAGTGATGCCGGAGTTTTCCAAAAAGCCAATGGCAGGACGCACACCAGCCGCGCTGATCACCAGATCACAGTCCAGGTGCTGCCCGTTGGAGAGCGTCACCCGAAGGCCAGAAGGTGCAGGAGCTTCGTCTTTGAGCCCAATAGCAGTGGCCAATTTATCCAGCAAACCCGCCTCGGGCGCCGTCTGAGGTGCTATGGCCTCGACCCGCGTGCCGGTGAACACCTCAACGCCTTTGGCCTGGCACCAGTCGCGAATCATGCCGCCTGCTGTGGGCCCCATCATGCGCGGCACCATGCGGTCGCCCATCTCGACCACACTCAATTTGACGCCCCGGGCCGCCAGCGCTT
>CAIMHL010000458.1 GCA_903840825.1 uncultured beta proteobacterium | reverse complement strand
CGCAGGGGGGTGGCTGGCGCTACCCACACCAGCTCGGCAATGCGTCGCTCTTGCGCCGCTTGCAAGGCCAGTGCCTCTTCGGCCGTCACGCACCTAAAGCGCACCGTATCACCGGGGCGCAGTTGGCCCATTTTCCAGCGCTCGCTGGCCAGCACCACGGCTGGACAGACAAAGCCACCCAAACTGGGACCATCTGGCCCCAGGATCACAGGCATGTCGCCAGTGAAGTCGATGGCACCAATGGCGTAGGCGTTGTCGTGGATATTGGACGGGTGCAGCCCCGCCTCGCCGCCATCGCGCCGGGCCCACTCGGGCTTGGGACCAATCAGGCGCACGCCCGTGCGGCTGGAGTTGTAGTGCACTTGCCAGTCGGTGCCGAAGAACATGTGCACGTCGTCATCGGTGAAGAAGTCGGGCGCACCATGCGGGCCGTACAGAACTGCGATGTCCCAGTGGTGCTGGTAGATTGGTACCACCGTGACAGGAAGGTGGGGCAAAGGTGCGGCCACGGCATCAGAACCAATGTGAAGCATGTCACCGGTACGCAAGGTGCGCCCCGCATGTCCGCCAAACTGGCCGAGTGTGAATGTGGAACGACTACCCAAGTACAAGGGAACGTCCAGCCCGCCGCGCAGCGCCAGGTAGGTGCGTGCACCCGCCCCTTGCACTGCGCCCATCTTCAGCACACTGCCTGCCTTGACGGTGTGCGACTGCCACAGCGTCAGCGCCACGCCGTCCACAGTTGGCATCATCGCGGCGCCGCAGACGGCAATCACCGTGTCGTGCAGAAAGCGCAGGATGGGGCCGGTAAGTGTGCACTCCAAAGCGGCTGCCTCTGGCCCGTTGCCAACCAGTCGGTTCGCCAGGCGCATGGCCAGATCATCCATCGGGCCAGATGGTGGTACACCAACCGCCCAGTACCCGGTGCGACCCGGGTGGTCTTGTACGGTGGTTTGCACCCCTGGCTCCAGCACTTCAAGCGCCTGCGGTTGGTAGTGCAGTTCAGCCAAGCTGCGTGTGATCATCAAGCCCTGCGCAAAGATGGGGTCAGCCACTACGGTACGCAAATAGTGCAAATTGGTCTCGATCCCGGCCAAGCGCGTAAATGCCAGCGCGTCTTGCAGCTTGGCAACCGCATCGGCACGGTCAATGCCAGTGACGATGAGCTTGGCGATCATGGGGTCGTAATGCGGTGGCACTTCGCTGCCCGAGGCCACCCAGGTCTCAATGCGGGCATTTTTCGGAAACACCACCTCTGTCAAACTGCCAGCACATGGCTGAAAGTTGCGCGCAGGGTCTTCGGCATAAAGTCGCACCTGAATGGAGGCGCCCTGCGGCGTTGGCACATGCAAGGGGAAATCGTCGCCACGCGCCAGGCGCAGCATCCAAGCAACCAGGTCGACGCCGGTCACCTGCTCGGTCACGCCATGCTCCACCTGCAGGCGGGTGTTGACCTCCAAAAAGTAGAAAGCCCCGGTATCGGCATCCAGCACGTATTCCACGGTGCCCGCCGAACGATAGTTCACGGCTTCGGCCAGACGTACAGCGGTTTGCTGTAACGCAGTTCGGGTCGTATCTGACAGTCCGGGCGCCGGGGTTTCTTCAATCACCTTCTGGTTGCGGCGCTGGGCCGAACAATCACGCTCACCCAGTGACACCACCTGGCCTTTGCCGTCACCAAACAGTTGCACCTCAATGTGGCGGGCGCGCTCAACGAACTTTTCCAGAAACAGTCCTGCGTCCTTGAAGTTGGCTTGCGCCAGGCGTTGCACTGCCTCGTACGCCGGGTCCAACTCAGCATCGCTTCGAATCAAGCGCATACCGATACCGCCGCCGCCCGCCGTGCTTTTAAGCATGACCGGGTAGCCAATTCGTACGGCCTCGCTATGGGCGTGCGCCAGGTCAGACAGCAAGCCACTACCGGGCAATAAAGGCACACCCTGCTCTTGGGCGAGTGCCCGCGCAGTGTGCTTGAGTCCGAAGGCGCGCATCTGCGCGGGTGTGGGACCGATGAAGGCGATGCCTGCATCCTCACAGGCCTGGGCAAAGTCCGGGTTCTCGGATAAAAAACCATAGCCAGGGTGGATGGCACCGGCACCGGTGGCGCGCGCCGCATCAAGGATGCGTTGCGGGTCAAGGTAGCTTTGCGCGGCAGACGCAGGGCCAATGCAGACACTGGCATCGGCCATGGCCACGTGGAGCGAGTCAACATCGGCCTCGGAATACACAGCCACCGAGCGCAAGCCCAGGGCTTTCAAACTGCGGATAACACGGCAGGCGATGGCGCCGCGGTTGGCGATTAAAACGGTATCAAACATGGGGTGCTTCCTCATGAAGCGGGTCGTCCCGCTAGATAATGCGCTGCCACGGGTCGTCCCGTGGGCGGGTATTTGAAGCATTTAAGCCAAATAGGGCTCTAGAGCAGATAGAGCCTACGTAAGCAGCAACTATTTTTATAGCGGTTTAGTTCCAGACCAGTAGCCGAATGGGCGTCGGGTTGTAGCCGTTACACGGGTTGTTGAGCTGCGGGCAGTTGGAGATCAGCACCACCACGTCCATTTCGGCCTTCAGTTCCACGTACTTGCCCGCGCCCGAGATGCCGTCAGCGAAACTCAGTTGGCCTTCGGGCGTCACGGGCACATTCATGAAGAAGTTGATATTGGGCGCAATATCGCGCTTGCCCATACCCAACACACCTGCCTCATGGCAGTGGCACAGGGCGTGCATAAAACTGTCGCGGCAGCTGTGCATGGGGCGTTTGTCCAGTGCGTAGCGCACGGTGTTGCTCTCACTGGAGCAGGCACCGCCTAAGGTGTCGTGGCGGCCACAGGTGTCGGCCACGATATTGAGCATCACGCGGCCCGTGTTCGCGTACAGCCGGGAGCCCAGGCCTAGGTAGAGCTGACCATTGCGGGCAATGGTGTCGGCCGCACTGTAGCGCTCGGCCGCGTCGGCCGCACTATAAAACAGCGTGTCCACCGCCTGGTTGCCTTTTAGGTCCAAGATGCGCAAGGTTTGCCCGGCGCGTACCGTGGCCATCCAGGGGTCACCTGCAAGACAGGTTTGGTCCAGCACAGCGTGGACAGGGTTGAGTTGGCTTTCCAGTAATTGGCTCATGCTGAGACTCCACAGTAGCGTTCAGTGTTAACAAAGGCCCGACCGTTTTGGGCGCATTGGAGACGACAGGCGTCGTCTGACGCCACCGGCGCGGCTCGGTAGGCGCTTAGGCGCACATCGGCAGGCGCGTAGTCAGGGCGCGCATCCAGCGGGTGCGGTGCGGAACTAAGTACGACCAGCGTGTCCATCTCAAAGCGCAGATCGACATGGCTGCCCGCCACGCTGTGACCGGGGACATGGCTAAGCGCACCATCAGCATCAGGCACCACCTTGCTGAAGAAGTTGACGCTGGGCACGAGGTCGCGCACGCCCAGGCCCCATTTGGCAAGTTCAATTAGCAATCCATCGCGGCCATTGCGGTACATGGCGTTGCGGTGCTCCTGGTAATGTTTTTCACCGTATTTGGCCAGCACCATGGACGCGTCGCTGACGCCGCACCAGGTGTCGTGCCAGCCCAGGCTATCAGCGGTGATGGAGCACAGGACGCGACCCATGTCGGACTGGCATACAAAACCTGCGGTGAGGAAGGCGGTGTGCTGTGACTTCAGGGTGTCGGGCATGTTGTAGCGCTCCAGCGGCTGCTCGGCATTAAAAAACAACGCGGAGACATTGGCTTCGCCTTGCAGGTCGGTCAAGCGCAGCGCCGCTCCGCGGCGCAGGCGACCAGACCAGTGGTTGCCACCGGGCAGGTGTTCTTCCCAAAGCAGGCTATTTGAGTTGATGATGTTCATTAGAGGTTCCTTTCGTTGGCCACTTGCGTCAGTTTTTGTAGTTGGTCCAGGTCGGTTTTCATACCTGAGGTTTCGCGAATACGGTCCAGCAGCTGGCGCTTGAGGCGCGTGAATTCGGGCGATAGTTTCATGTCTTGATCTCGTGTGGCCGGTAATGGAACGTCATAGATCGAGTCAATACGGCCCGGTCGTGGTGCCATTAGCACCACGCGATGGCCTAGGTAAATCGCCTCTTCCACGTCGTGCGTGACAAAAACTATGGTGGTGCGTTCCAAGCGATGCACATGCAGAATCAGGTCATGCATGACCTCTCGGGTCTGCGCATCGAGTGCCCCAAAGGGCTCATCCATGAGCAAAATGCGTGGCTTGCCCATCAAGGCACGGGCAATCGCCACACGCTGCTGCATGCCGCCCGACAGCTGATTCGGGTAGGCATCCGCCGAGGCTGTTAACCCCATCAGCGACAACAGCGCATCGGCGCGACCGGAGGCGGCCTCCACGTCAGCGCTGCTGCGGTTTTGGGTGTGGGCGCTGAGCTGGCGGCAGAAACGGATGTTCTCTGACACACGCAGCCAGGGGTATAGGCTGTAGTGCTGAAACACCATGGCGCGGTCCTGCCCCGGACCGGTGATGGCACGGCCTTCAACCAGCACTTCGCCCTTGCTGTGCATTTCCAGTCCTGCCAATGTTCGCAACAAGGTGGACTTGCCGCAGCCCGAGGCACCGACCAAGGTGATGAACTCGTTGTCTGCAATGCCCAGGTTCACGTCTTGGAGTGCGGTGGTTTGCTTCGGCTCGTCACCGAAGAACTTCCAGACGTTTTTGCATTCAATTTTCATGGCGTTTACCTTCCGTGCAGCCAGGGAAACGCCTTGCGGTGCAGCAGGCGAAACAGTTGGTCAATGGCCAGGCCGATGAAGCCAATCAGCAAGATGCCGGCAAAGATTTTGTCCGTCTGCAAAAAGCGCTGCGCTTTTAGGATGGCAAAACCCAGGCCCGAGTTGGCAGCCACCAGCTCGGCCACAACCAGGTAGG
>CAIMHL010000457.1 GCA_903840825.1 uncultured beta proteobacterium | reverse complement strand
TGTCCGGCGCTGCCAGTTCGCTTCGCGCTTGTAGCGCTTTATCGTCGAGATCAACGGCAACCACCAACTCTGTCTGACCATTGACTCTGTGGTTCGAAATGACCAGCACATCATGCCCAAACAGAGCTGTCGCACGGTCTGTGGCACTGCGTGTATCGGGTGCCAAAATACGTTGGAGTTCCATATTGAGATTCTCTTAATGCTTGAGTAGAATTTTATTTCTTAGTTTCTGCGTGAACAGTGTGAATGACCTTGACTGACTGATCATCAGGAATTTCACTGTACGAAAGAATCATCAATTCATTGACTCTGTGCCTGACGGCCTTGGACAGCCATGGTCGAATAGCCGGTGAAACGACCAGCACGGCGGCTTGCCCCAGCTCCTCAACTGCTTTAGCTCCGTCTCTAAGAGCGCTAAAGAGACGCTCAGCCAGACCGGGCTCAATAACTACGTTTTGTCCTGCACCCTGGCCTTGCTGTTGCAACACGTTATGAAGAAGTTGCTCAAGACTAGGGTCTAACGTCATGACCGAAAGAATATTCTTTTCATCAACCAAGCCCTGAACAATCATGCGCCCCAGTCTTGGTCTTACCAAAGAGGTCAACTGGTCAGGGTCTTGTGTCCGAGCGCTGACCTCGGATAAAGTTTCAACAATGGTTCGCATATCCCGAATGGAGACAGAGTCACTCAGTAAATTTTGCAATGTGCGGGTCAATATGCCCAACGATAACTTGTTGGGCACTAAGTCTTCAACGAGTTTGGGAGATTTAACCGTTAATTTATCCAGCAATTGCTGCACTTCGTCATGGCTCAACAGGTCAGAGGCGTTATCCCTGAGAACTTTGTTCAAGTGTGTTGCCACTGCGGTGCTGGCGTCCACCACGGTGTACCCCAGCGCACGGGCGTGGTCGCGCTGTGATGGTTCAATCCAAACCGCTTCAAGTCCAAAGGCTGGCTCTTGTGTCGGAATACCCTCCAAAGCACCGTAAACCTGACCGGGATTAATGGCTAATTCACGCCCAACCTTGACTTTTCCGCGTCCACGGATCACACCTTTTAAAACAATGTGGTAACTGTCGGGGTCAATGCTCAACGCATCTCTGATGCGAACGGGTTGAATTAAAAAGCCAAGTTCTGCAGATAACTTTTTCCTGACACCCTTAACTCGCGTCATCAGTTGACCGCCGGTTTCTGTATTGACCAATGGGATTAGTCCATATCCAATTTCCAGTCCGACAAGATCGACCTGGTCAAGATCTTCCCAGTCAAGTTCTTTAGGTTGTTCAAGAGCAGCCTTGGCGGCAGCTGCTGCAATTGCTGAACCTGCTGGTTCAAGCAGGATTGCCTGCTTGCGCAATGCCATCAACCCAAGTCCGGCAGACGCTGCAGCAAGCGTCAAGAAAACCAAATGAGGCATACCCGGAACCAGTCCTAGAACCGCCATGATGCTTGACGTTACAAACAAGGCTGATGGATTACCAAGCTGTGAACCTGCCTGCTCCGTCATGGACTCTGCCGTCGTAACCCTGGTTACAACAATTGCGGTGGCCAGCGAAAGCAGCAATGAAGGAATCTGAGCAACCAGGCCGTCACCAATGGTCAGGAGCGAATAAATGCGAGCGGCATCGCTAATAGAAAGACCATGCTGCCCAACCCCCACTGCGAAGCCACCAATCAAATTGATGAACAAAATAAGCAAGCCAGCAATAGCATCGCCGCTGACAAACTTGGATGCACCGTCCATAGATCCAAAAAAGTCTGACTCTTGGGCCAGTTCAGCGCGTCGGCGCTTGGCTGTTTCCTGATCAATGACCCCGGCATTCAAGTCCGCATCGATGGCCATTTGCTTGCCAGGCATGGAATCCAGCGTAAAACGGGCATTAACTTCAGATACGCGTCCTGCGCCCTTGGTCACGACAAAGAAATTGACGATCATCAAAATTGCAAAAATGATGAATCCAACGACGTAATTGCCGCCGATAACAAATTCACCGAAAGCGGCAACTACTTTGCCGGCAGCTTCATGGCCCTCATGCCCGTTCACCAATATGACTCGCGTGGACGCCACATTCAGGGCCAAGCGCAGCATCGTTGCAAACAGAAGGACGGAGGGAAATGAGGAAAATTCCAGTGGCTTACGCGTACCAATGGCGATCATGATGATCAAAACACTCGAAGCAATGTTGAATGTAAACAAAACATCCAGCAAAAATGGCGGAAGTGGCAAAACCAACATCCCCATGATCAACAGCACCAGAGCCGGAATGCTCAGGTCGACGAAGTTGAATTTCGACAGATTTTGTCGAATGGTGGATAGGCTCAGTGTGGACATGAATTGCAGGTTAGAAATGCTGTTAGCTTGTCATTGGAATTAGGTGGTTTGAGATCACTTGAGATCAAGCAAGGCCCATGCCATGAAATCCCGACACTTTCTAAGTAGGCCAAGGTGTTGTGGCGGCAAGTTTGTTCCAGTCATGATTCTTGCTACTACATAAGCCTCCGTCCTTGTGGCGATAATTTCAAGGCATAAGAATCCTGTGGATGCAACACAATTTTTTTCTTTAACAAATCAAATTTCTCCAGTGGCAGGGGAGTCTTTTGCAGCCGTACCATCTGCCAAAGTTGAGGGTCGTGGTGCAGAATTTGCCGATCTCTTCCAAGCTCAAATTCAATTGCAGGTACGGCAAGAATTTGCCGCACCGGTTGGAGATCAAGTGGAGTTGCAGGTACTGCCGCTCGGACCCACCATAAATTTGATCACGCCCAATTCACCGCTTCCCGACATGTTTTCGTTGGCATCGTTCGCCAGGGCACAGGGACTTGATGATGAGGCCGTCAAAACTTTATTTGGTCAGGAATCTTTAGAGCTGGAAAAAAAGACCATCACCCCTCTTCAAGTAGCTGGACTGATACTTCCTGATGTCCAATTTGATCCGTTCTATTTTGGCGCTGCCCATTCTGCTTTAGTACCTGTTGAGACAGCGCCATATCTTGCTGTTGGAGCGCTCAATCCTGCTTCAGGCGTCACTACGACCACACTTGGTCATTTAAAGGTAGATGGCGCTGCATTTAAGTCGGGTAAGGTTGGCGAAAATTTAGTTGATATTTCGCTCGCTACCAAGGTGATCGGTGAGAGCGTTTCAGTGGAGTCTCTTGAAATCGGTGTTTTGCCGCAAGCAGTAAAAATTAGTGTTAGTGCACCGATCGGTCCTATCACGCAGGAGCGCGCAGAAGATGGAGCTAGCAGCGCGCTTAGAGTGAGGCTAGAGGCACCAAGTGAGGCCGTAACTCAAAAACTATCCGAAATTTCTGGCACAAAAGAGCCACTGAATTGGCGTGCACTCTTGGCAAGTGCCGCATCGGCAAACAGCAATAAGGTGGCAGTTAACCCTCAAGTTGAGCTTTTGACCATTGAAGTCCCGCCTGACCTGCTGGCTGATCTGGAGGATGCAACAACCGAAAACACCAGTCTTTCATTTACTCCTTCTGCCGGCGTTTCAGGCGATTCAACAAAAGCCCCCGCTCCAACTGGCGATGCAGGGGATATGACCCAAAACTCATCGACAGAACACCGCAATGAACAATATCAGCTAGTTGCGGACAGGTTGGGCCGTGCAGTTGCAGAAAAATTAATGGCTCAAATTGAGCGTGGTGAGTGGAAGATGCAACTTCGTCTTCAGCCAGAAAGTTTAGGGCGAATCGAGGTTGCGCTTGAAATGCATTCTGGCGGACTGGATGCATTTTTTTCTGCGGAAAACGGCACCACACGTGACTTGATTGCACAGGGATCTGCGAAATTAAGGGATGCCTTGACACAATCTGGCATGGCAGTTGCTTCTGTATTTGTGAATGGTGATCAAGGACGCAAATCTGACGGAAACCCGACATCAGGAAGATCCTTTAAAGGAGGCACT
>CAIMHL010000456.1 GCA_903840825.1 uncultured beta proteobacterium | reverse complement strand
GTCCACGGTGAAAGTCACTGCGCTGGCCGCCAGTTTTGCAGTGTCAAAATTGACCTGGGCATCAAACTTTTTAAAGCGACCATCTACTGGTACGCCCATTTGTTTGAATGTAAAACCGATGTCACTTTGTGCAGGCAGTAATTTTTGTTGAGCCGTTGCTGGAAGCGCCATAAGCGCCAATAAGGACAGGATCAGGGGCGAAAGAATGTTGGTTTTCATTTAGGTGTTCAAGTTGTGTTGTTCAGTTGCGACCCGGCAGCATGCGCAGCAGTAAGCCATCGCGTTCAAGCCACTGGTGTTTGATAGCTGCGCCGATGTGCAGCACAGCCAGACCCATGAGGGCCAGTGCCGACAGTTTGTGCAGGGGCTTGATGACTTCAGCCCATTCTTTGTTCACCGGGAGCAAGTCTGGCAATGCAATTTGTCCAAACCAGACGATGGGGAAACCTGCCGCCGAGCTATAGGACCAGCCTAGTAAGGGCACTAAAAAAAACAAAATGTAAAAAAGGTGATGTGTCGCGTGGTAAGTGCGTGCCTGCCATGGCGGCATAGCCACTGCGATGGCTAGTGGTAGCGCCGGTGGTCGGTGGCTGAGACGCCACAACAAGCGTACAGCAGTCAACACCAAAAACGTCACTCCCGCCCATTTGTGCCAGTTGTAAAGCTTCAGCCGCAAAGGTGAAAAGGGTAAATCAGTCATGTAAATGCCAACGGCAAACATGGCCAGAACAGCCATACCCAGCAGCCAATGCAGGGCAATGGCCACAGCGGTATAGCGGTGAGCACTTGTGACCTGGGTGGATAGGTTGGGCATAAGTGGGCGTGTTCTTTCGTCAAGTGATGGGATCGCAGTGGACTGCGTGAAGTAAGTTTAGGGTGCAAGTAATCCAAATTCGTTCAAGTCACTTGTTGTTTAAGTTCATATATTTTGAATTTCGATGGATATCCAAAACACGCAGCACTTGTTAATTCGCAAGTCCATTCTTGGTGGCTATTCATAAACTTGTCCTCCACTCTGGTGCCGTAATAAAAACAACACATATGCTGCTGCCAGGGTCTCACATCACAGAGGAGACACCATGCGTTCACACCCCACGCGCCTGCCAGTGCCATTGAACAAGTTTGAGGATTTGTCACTGGCTATGTTCAGCCAGCTTAAATTTAATAACCAAAAAAGTGCCCCAAATTATCCGGATGACAAGGTCAAGCTCAGCGCAGCGCAGCGCATCAGCCTCCCACCAGGTCCTCGCCTACAATTTGTAGATGAATTCACCCACTCTGACCATTGATGTCATCTCTGACGTTGTTTGCCCCTGGTGCTACATCGGCAAGCGCAAACTTGAAGCCGCTCTGGCCCTGCCTGAAGCGGACGATCTGCCCAATGTGGTCATCCGGTGGCACCCGTTTCAGCTCAACCCGGACATGCCCGCTGTGGGCATTGCCCGAAAACAGTACCTGGAAGACAAGTTTGGTGGGCCGAAGCGTGCCGCCGAAATTTATGAGCGTGTTCGCGCGTCTGGTAGCGCTGTGGGTCTCACATTAAATATTGATGGCATCACCCAGCAGCCCAACACACTGGCCGCCCATGCCCTGATTGCTTTTGCCCAACTAGGCGATGCGGATGGGGGTGATGTGAAAGAGCGTTTGCTCAGGGCTTATTTTGTTGAAAACAGATTCATTGGCAACCCCGATGTGCTGGCAAATATCGCCGAAGAGTCAGGCCTCAACGGTGAAGATGCCCGCGCGTTTGTGACCGATCCTGAGCACTTGGCCGATGTGGCGGAAGAAGACGCCCGCATTCGGGCAATGGGCATCAGCGGCGTGCCATTTTTCATCTTCAATCAAAGCGTCAGCGTATCGGGCGCACAAGACCCCGCTATTTTGCTGGGTGCCATGCAGCAAGCCGTGGCCCGTAAAGAGCAGGGACATTAACGCACGGTTTGCGCTGTTTGGTTGTAGCCCGGCGTTGGCTTGGAGGGGGTTAAGGAGCCATCCATCCAGCGGCGCAAGTCCTGCCACATTCGTTTTATTTCTACATTTGACGGTGTTTTTTGGGCACTGCTCAGTTCGATGGTGAAAACCGGCATTCCTTTGTGCGCCCCCCCGTAGTTGCCCAAAGAGCCCGGAAACACACCGACCTGATCCAGATACAGACGTCCCAGTCGGGTGGGCGGCATGATCGGGCCATCAAAGTCCAGGACGCCGTAGGGCGCGTGAATGCTCACGATAAGGTTGGGCTTGAAACGCTCCATTTCTTCAAACAAAAATTTTGACTCCGGCTCGCTCAGTGCTGTTTTGCCTGGCCAACGGCGGGGGTCTTTGAGCGTTTTTTTAACCCAGTAATCGCCAGCCTCTTGGTCCCAGCGGGGCGTGGGGAAGTTTCGGTTCAAGTCCACACCGTTGGCGTTGACCCGGAGCGATGGGCGGTTGAACAAGCCGTCCGGGTTCAGTGCCGGGATGAATCGCCACTTGTTATGGGGTGACTCAGCCTGCGCTAATTTAATCCAGTGCAGCGCCACTGAACTGGACGACAACTCATCACCATGCATGCCGCCGACGACCAAAATGCGCAGCCCGTTACCCTGGGGGTTCACATCGCGTACGTAAATGGTGCGTCCCTTGACGCTGCGTGCTACGGTCGCTTGCAGTTTTGCGTTGGCGCACAGTTCACGGCTGACGTTGGGAAGTCGAGCATAAAAATCATCGCAAACGCACGCGGACATTGCTGAACCAGCTATACCTAACATAGCTGCGGTCTGCAGCATTCGAAGAAAAAAATTCATGCCCTATTTTATTCGTCCGTTCTCGGCCATTTTTGGCCTGACTCAAGGATATGTCAGGCCATCCGCTGGAACCTTTTGAAATTCGGTTAAATTGGGAGGATGACTTTGATTGATTTGAGCCTGAAGGCTGAACCCCCTAATTTTTCCAAACCCGAGTTTCGTGCGGCCTTGGGCATGTTTGCCACCGGCGTCACCATCGTGACTGCACGCAACGCCGATGGTGAGTTTGTGGGGCTTACTGCCAATTCATTTAACTCCGTCTCGATGGAGCCGCCTTTGGTGCTGTGGAGTCTGTCACGGGCGGCGGCGTCCATGCATGCGTTCAGCACGGGCTCGCACTACGCCATCAACATTTTGAGCGCCGACCAACAGGCGTTGGCCCTGCGCTTTGCGGCCAAAGGTGTTGACCGTTTTGCTGACCTTGAATTCACACAAGGTGCGGGTGGTGCGCCCCTGTTGGCGGGTGCAGCGGCTACTTTCGAGTGTTTTAACCGCAGCCGTTACGAAGAAGGCGACCATGTGATTTTTGTGGGCGAGGTGGAGCGTTGCGCACGCCGCGAAGGTGCTTCGCCACTTCTCTATCACGGTGGCAAGTTCTACGCCGAACACCCCCTCTAGACGCGTCACCATGACCGAGCGCAAAACTCATTTGGACACGGTCGCGGTAGGGCTACTTTTGGGGTGCTGCCTGTTTTGGGGCTTTCAGCAAGTACTGGTGAAAGCTACGATCTCCGAGCTACCCCCCGTGTTTCAAGCAGCGCTCCGTTTTGCCGGGGCGACGGTGCTGCTATGGCTGTGGTGTCTTTGGCGCGGGGTGCCGCTTTTTGGGCGGGATGGGTCTTTGCTGCCTGGGCTGCTGGCAGGCGGCTTGTTTGCTGGTGAGTTTGCATGCATCTACGCGGGCCTGCAGTATTCAGCGGCTTCGCGGCTCACCATCTTTCTTTACACAGCGCCTTTTTGGGTGGCTATTTTCTTGCCCTTATTCGTCAAATCCGAAAAACTGCGGCGCGTGCAATGGCTGGGTTTGGGTCTGGCATTTACGGCGGTAATGTTTGCTTTTGGCGATGGTCTGGGTGCAGCCAGTCAACCCAAACAGTGGCTAGGGGACTTATTGGCCATCAGCGCAGGCATGTTTTGGGGCCTGACCACCATCGTCATCCGCAGCTCGCGGCTGGCGAGGGTGTCACCCGAGAAATTGCTGTTTTACCAAGTGCTTGTCAGCACCGCTGCGCTGCCTTTTCTCTCGCTCGTGCTGGGCGAGCAATGGGTGTGGCGCTTTAGCGCGTTTGCCAGTTTTTCGCTGCTGCTCCAAACGGTGGCAGGTGCCTTTGCCAGTTACTTGGCTTGGATGTGGATGCTGAGCCGCTACCCCGCCACCAAAATTTCTTCCTTTGTGTTTCTTACTCCGGTTTTCGCGCTGTTTTTTGGCGCCATCTGGCTCAATGAGCCTGTCACGGCGAATCTGCTGGCCGCACTGGCGTTAGTGGCCGGAGGTATTGTGCTGGTGAACCGCCGCCCCTCTCTGTGATCCGGGCATGCGGTGTCGGTCATCACGCCTGCGGTGTTGGCGCAGTGGGTTGAAAGCTTACGTTTAAATCGGGCCAGGAAGGGTCAGGCCGGCCTTCAGTTGAGTCGAGGCGTGCCTCTTTGGCTTGTACTTCATTGATGGCTTCTAGGCTCACGCTGATCCGGCGCAGGTTTGATTCAATTGCGGCCACGATGAGAGACAGCGCAATCGCCATGAAGAGGGCAAATGCACCCGCCGCCACGATAAGCGTGAACTTGGCCGCCTCTTTCGACAACGCGACCCGTTGTTGCTCGCCCTCCTCTTGCTGGCTGACACGGGCTTTTTCGTTCGCTTCAAATTCGTTGGCGGCTAGTTTGAGGTCATCCCAGGCATTCATGTGAAAGTTGAGGATGGGGAAGAAGATCTCGGCCTCTGGCTTGGCTTTGCGGTACTCAATTACGCGGGTGTTGAGCATGAGTTCACACGTCAACTTGGCAGCGTCTGTCACAAAAGGCTGGCCCCGGTCTTTCGATTTGAGGTCGGCCACTTCCTGAAGTTGCTTGCGAAAGTCTTCGCCTGCGGTTGGGGTCGTTTCTGCCAAAGCGATGCCTGAAAGTTTGTCAGACTCTTGAAAACAGCCCATGATCTTGCTGGCCTCGGCCTTGTATTTCACCGGCGCTGGTGGGGCAGTGGGCTCAGGCAAGGCCTCATCGGCTTTTGGGGCCTCGGCGGGGGGCGTCTTTGCGTCCAGTGTTTTCAGAAAATCATCAATCGCCACCGACTTGACCGGTGCTTTTTTAGCCGCAGCGATGGGTTTGGGACTTTGGCTGTATTCGTAGGCAGCAAACACCAGCGCGCCCGCTGTCCCGAGCAGCGCCAATGTCATGACGATCAGGATGACGCCTTTGAACATCTTTAGAAACAGTTCTTCGGTCGAGGATTTTTTTGTGCTCATGGGAGCCTTTCGTAGGTGGACGCGGCTTGGCCATGGAGGCGTTGCCCGGGAGGCTCTTCAAAAGTAGGGAGTCAATCTGAAGTCAAGGGCACAGTGTAGTCAAGCAGCGCCTTTCAAATGCTTAAGAGTGATGCGAATCAAGAATTAAATGGGGCAGGCGCCCATCCATTGATCTCACCATTCATGGGGCTCGGTTCGGGCCGCTGCGCAAGGCGTGAACGCCCTCCAACGTGAAAATTAGCTAAAAACTCCGCCGTATTGCTTGCGCAACTCGCCTTTTTGCACCTTGCCTGTGCCACCTACGGGCAGGGAGTCCAGAAATATCACATCGTCGGGCACCCACCATTTGGCGACTTTGCTGGCCAGGAATTCAAGAATTTCTTCCTTCTCCAAACTGGCGCCCGGTTTGCGCACAATGAACAACAAGGGCCGCTCGTCCCACTTGGGGTGCTTGATGCCAATCACGGCAGCCATGGCGACCGCCGGGTGCCCGACGGCTGCACTTTCCAGATCGATGGAGCTGATCCATTCACCACCGGTCTTAATCACGTCTTTGGTGCGGTCGCGGATCTGCATGGTGCCCTCGGCGTCAATGGTGGCAATGTCGCCGGTGGGAAACCAGCCGTCGACAAGGGGTGACGTCTCGCTTTTGTAGTACGAGGCCAGAATCCAGTGGCCGCGCACCATCAGCTCACCTTGAGACGTGCCGTCGCGGGGCAGGGTGTTGCCTTCGTCATTTACGACCTTGATTTCGACGCCAAAGGCGCTACGCCCTTGTTTGGCCAGTAGGGCCTGTTTTTGTTCGGAGGTCCAGCCTTGGGTCTTGGGCAGCAAGGTGCCCATGGTCCCAATCGCGGTGGTCTCGGTCATGCCCCAGCCGTGGCGCACCTCGACTTGGTAGGTGTCCATGAACTTGGCGATCAAGGCCTGCGGCATTGCAGAGCCACCGACACCGGTTTTACGCATGGTGGTAAAGCGCAGACCCAGTGGCTCCATATACGCCAGCAGTGCCTGCCAGATGGTGGGGACGCCCGCACTGATGGTCACGGCCTCAGATTCCATTAGTTCATAAAGCGACTGGCCATCAAGTTTGGGGCCGGGCAGCACCAGTTTGGCGCCACCCATAGGGGCGCTGTAGGGAATGCACCATGCGTTGATGTGGAACATCGGCACCACGGGTAGGATGGCGTCGTTGGGTGACAGTGAGAGCACACTGGGCATGCAGCCCGCCATGGCATTGAGCACGATGGCCCGGTGCGAATACAAGGCACCTTTGGGGTTGCCGGTGGTACCTGAGGTGTAGCACAGCGCTGCGGCGGTGCGCTCATCAAACTCGGGCCATTCAAAATCGTCTGAGCAGGGTGCGATGAGTTCTTCATAGGACCGCACTGAGTTGATGCCTTCGATGCTCGGGGTGTTGGCTGCGTCGGCCAGGCACACCCAGGTGTGAACCTGCGGGCAATGCGGCGCAATGGCTTTGACCAGGGGTGCAAACGTAGCATCGAAAAGAACCACGCGGTCTTCCGCGTGGTTGATGATGTAGATGAGCTGCTGTGGGTGCAGGCGAGGGTTGCAGGTATGCATCACCATGCCGCTGCCCGACACCCCGTAATAAGCTTCCAGGTGCCGGTGGTTGTTCCAGGCGATGGAGCCAATGGCATTTCCCGGTGCCAGCCCTAGGGACTTCAGCGCGTTGGCCAGTCTGCGAGCGCGGGCAGCGCACTGTGCGTAGGTATAACGAAACAGAGGTCCGTGCGTTTCGCGTGAAACGACTTCAACATCACCGTACTGCTTGGCGGCGTGTTCAATCACGCTTGACAGCAGCAGGGGGCGTTCCATCATGAGGCCGGTTTGGAGCATGATTTTCCTTGGTTGTTTTAAATAAGCATCTGCGGGCAAGACCTGCGTTGAGCACGCGCCTGCAAATCTCAAACGCCGCCGGCATCAGCATCTTCCCGGCAGTGTTGCTGGTTTTGGTTGAACCGATTGTGCCGCTCTAAGTTGGGAATTAAAACAAGGGAAAACCCATGTTGGTCGCTTGGGCGACTGTGATGTCTGCCCGCTACTAGTCGCCGCTGTAGGGTGTGCGTGCGCCCAGACGGCAAGCCCGTCAAAGCAAATATAGGGCGTATTTTTTGGCCAAAAAAAAGACCCCGAGGGGTCTTCTGGGGCTAAGCAAACTTAGCGCTGATAAAGCTTACTTCTTGGCTGCGCGCTTCACCGCTTTTTTTGCCACAACCGCTTTAGTCACCACTGCTTTTGGGGCGGCGGCTTTAGGGGCTGGTTTAGCAACAGACTTGGCTTTGACTGCCACAGCTGCCTTTGCAGCTTTTGCGGGTGCAGCAGCTTTGGCAGGTGCGGCGACAGCTACCACTGGTGCGGCTTTCAGTGCAGCGCGTTGTGCACGCAAAGCATTGATGTCAGCAGTGAGTTTGTCTTTGCGCTCGGTGAGCTTGGCGATGTTGGCGCTGAGCTTGGCAATCGCGTTAGCGGTTTTGGAAACAGCTGGTTTTTTAGCAGCAGGTTTTGCTACTTTGGCGGGTGCCGCTACAGCCTTGGGCGCGGCCGGCTTTGGTGCTACTTTTGCTGGTGCAACTTTCTTTGCAGTGACTGGGGTTTTAGCTTTTTGAGCCGCTTTTTTCGCAGTTGCCATTTTGTATTTCCTATTAATGATGGGCTGGTTCAGATCATTGACCAGTGCTGTATTGTCGCAAATTTTTCCAGCTTGCTATCATTTTTATTTTCGGTGCTAAACCACGCCTGCCTTGCGGAGGATTTCTATCGCTGAAGCCTCCCATCCCAAGCCCACTAAAACCTCGTTGGTGTGCTCGCCTAAAGCGGGTGGCGCACGGTGCAGCACGGGTGGGTTGTCCATCAACCGCATGGGACTGGCGACGCTGGCGATGGATGCAATCGATGTTTGTGCGCGCACGCCAGGGGCTAAATCTTGCTTCACGACCAAGCCTCGTGCTTGAACCTGTGCGTCCTGAAAGGCTTGCCCGATATCGTTGATGGGACCGCAAGGAACCGCCTTTTTTTCCAACAGTGCCACCCACTGCGCGGTCGTGCGGGTGCGCGTTAGCGCCTGCATTTGCGGAATGAGCACCTCGCGGTTTTTGACGCGCAAGGTGTTGCTGGCAAAGCGAGCGTCCGCAGCCCATTCGGGGTGCTCTACCGCTTCGCAAAAGCGGGCAAATTGGCCGTCGTTGCCCACCGCCAGCAACATGGCGCCATCTTGTGTTTCAAAGTCTTGGTAGGGCACTAAGCTGGGGTGGCTGTTGCCTTGACGTTGTGGCACGTTGCCAGTATTGAGAAAGCCGCCCGCTTGGTTGGCCAAAATCGCCATGCCGACATCCAGCAAAGCCATGTCAATGTGTTGGCCAAGTCCTGTGCGGTGGCGCACTTCAATGGCAGCCAAGATGGCGCTGCAGGCGTAGACGCCCGTGAAAATATCGGTGAGTGCCACACCTACCCGCAGCGGCCCGCCACCGGGCACCTCATCAGGCCGTCCGGTGATGCTCATCATGCCGCTCATGGCTTGAATCATGAGGTCGTAACCGGCGCGTTCAGCGTAGGGCCCGGTTTGGCCGAAGCCGGTCACCGAGCAATAAATCAAACGCGGGTTGAGGGCTTTGAGGCTGGCGTAGTCCAGGCCGTAATGAGCCAAGCCCCCGACCTTGAAGTTCTCCACCAGAATGTCACTGCCCAGCGCCATTTGGCGAATGATGGCCTGACCTTCGGGGTGGGCGATGTCGAGCGTGATGGCGCGTTTGTTGCGGTTGCAGGCGGTGAAGTAGGCGGCATGCTCGGTGTCTTGCCCGTGCTCGTCTTTGAGGAAGGGCGGACCCCAGTGGCGGGTGTCGTCGCCCGCACCAGGGCGTTCTACTTTGATGACATCAGCCCCCAAGTCGGCCAGCATCTGGGTGCACCAAGGGCCTGCGAGTACGCGAGAAAGGTCGAGCACTTTGAGGTGGGCGAGGGCGGCTTGTTTTTGTGTCATGGTGGTCATTAGTTGTGAACTTTTGCTTTGCTGTTGAAGTCTGATTGCTGTTCCGGTGTGCGCCTGCCCCGAGGGGCAACGCCGGGGCCCTCATCTGTCCTGCTGGCCAGGAAATCGGCCCCCAGCGCTGCCCTCAGGGCGGGACGGCGACTTACTTGCGCGACTACTAAAACGCCGCAGGGCTTGGGGGCTTGGCCCCTGCCGATTTGTGCGCATTTGGCACCATGAGGCGGGGGCCAGACCCCCAAGCCCTGACGCCAAACCGTGCACCCAAAAAGCCTCAAAAAATCAATTACTAAAAGCAGCAATCCCCGTCTGGGCCCGACCCAAAATCAGGGCGTGAATATCGTGCGTGCCTTCGTAGGTGTTGACCACCTCCAGGTTGACCAAATGGCGGGCGACGCCGTATTCATCAGAGATGCCGTTGCCGCCCATCATGTCGCGCGCCAAGCGGGCGATATCCAAAGACTTGCCGCAGGAGTTGCGCTTGAGGATGGAGGTGATTTCAACCGCCGCAATGCCTTCATCTTTCATGCGCCCCAAGCGCAGGCAGCCTTGCAGGCCGAGTGCGATTTCGGTTTGCATGTCAGCCAGTTTTTTCTGGATGAGCTGGTTGGCCGCCAGCGGGCGCCCAAACTGAATGCGGTCCATGGTGTACTGGCGCGAACGGAACCAGCAGTCTTCAGCTGCACCCAAAGCGCCCCAGGCAATGCCGTAGCGGGCCGAGTTGAGACAAGTGAACGGGCCTTTGAGGCCTTGCACTTCGGGGAAGGCGTTTTCTTCAGGACAAAACACGCCGTCCATCACAATCTCGCCGGTGATGCTGGCGCGCAAGCCCACTTTGCCGTGAATGGCGGGAGCGCTCAAGCCGGCCATTCCTTTTTCCAGTACAAAGCCGCGAATGGGGCCGACTTGGCCTGACTCGGACACCTCTTTGGCCCACACCACAAACACGTCTGCAATCGGGCTGTTGGAGATCCACATCTTGGCGCCAGTCAACTTGTAGCCGCCCGCCACTTTTTGAGCGCGGGTGATCATCGAATTGGGATCAGAGCCGTGGTCAGGCTCGGTCAGGCCAAAGCAACCAATCCACTCGCCGGTAGCCAGCTTGGGCAGGTATTTCTGGCGCTGGCCTTCGGTGCCAAATTCAAAAATCGGCAGCATTACCAAAGAACTTTGCACACTCATCATGGAGCGGTAACCCGAGTCCACCCGCTCTACCTCGCGGGCAATCAGGCCGTAGGCCACATAGTTGAGACCGGGGCCGCCGTAGGCCTCGGGAATCGAGGGGCCAAGCAGGCCAAGTTCACCCATTTCGCGGAATATGCTGGCATCGGTTTGCTCTTTGCGAAAGGCTTCCACCACGCGAGGCTGGAGCTTGCCCTGGCAATAAGCCGCCGCCGCATCGCGCACCATGCGCTCGTCGTCGCTGAGTTGACTGTCGAGTAAAAAGGGGTCTTGCCAGTTGAAGCTTGCGTTTGCCATGAGGGTTCTCCAAATGAAGGGGGGATGGTAAAAAATGAGGCTGTCACTACAATCGATAACCGATGGTAACGAGCTTTCCACGCGTTTGGCAAACGACTTGTCGTCACTTAGTTATGCAATTTCCAGATATCTAATCTGGTCTAAATTTTTATTAAAAATTGACTGAAAGACCATAAAATATTGCTTAAGTAGCTATTAATAAAAGAGCGCTTGTAAAGTCTAAAAAGCTCAGATTGTGTATATTGCGCACACCATGCGCAGAAAAATACCCTCTCTCCAAGCCCTAGCCTGCTTCGATGCAGCCGCTCGCCACGAAAGCTACACCCGAGCTGCCCAAGAGCTGGCGCTGACCCAGGGCGCGGTGTCGCGCCAAATTACGTCCCTGGAAGAATTCGTTGGCGTGGTGCTGTTCAGGCGCACTCGCCACGGCGTGGCGCTGACCGAGCGAGGGGCTGAATACGCCCGCCAGATCGCACCGCGCCTGCAAGGCTTGGAGCGCGACACGCAAGACATCATGTCCAGCCAAGGCAGTGGCGGCAGCATTCACCTAGCGGCAGTGCCCACGTTTGCTACACGTTGGCTGATTCCCCGTTTGCCGCACTTAAAAACGCTCCACCCCGACATCACCGTGCACATTGAAACCCGCACGCGCCCTTTCATGTTTGCCGAAACGCCGTTCGACGCCGCACTTTTTGCGGGCACGCCCGAGCAAGTGAGCCAATGGGCGGGCACGCGCGCACAGCGTTTGCTGGCCGAAGAGGTGGTGCCGGTTTGTCGACCTGAGCTGCTGGGCGGGCAGACCTCCCTGAGCGCCGAGGCCATTGCCCAGCTGCCCTTGCTGCAACAAAGCACCCGTCCTGGCGCCTGGCGGCAATGGTTTGATGCCGTGGGTGTTGAGGCCCCCCTAGCCCTTGCTGGCCCCCGTTTTGAGTTGTTTTCCATGACCGCTGCGGCAGCCGCGCACGGTTTAGGGCTGGCGCTGGTGCCCCGGCTGTTGATCGAGTCAGAGCTGGCACGCGGTGAACTGGTGGTGGCCTGCGACCGGCTCTTGAAAGGTGAGCGGGCCTATTACTTGGTCACCTCGGAGCGAAGTGAGGAGCGGCCTGTGGTGAAGATATTCATGGACTGGCTGGCGACATCTTTGGCTTTGCCCATGCAGGTTTGAGCAAAGATAAGCCGAACTTGCCTGTTCGGGGGTAAGTTCAAAGCGGGATTGAGCCCGTGCCGCAGCCGTCAACTTTGTCCGGTCGGCTGTCTTTAATTAGGAGTTAGTCATGGAATTAAGCGCGCACAACTTACCAGCCCTTTTTGTTCAACTTGGCCTCTTGACGGACGTCGACGACTTTATCGCCGCCCACCATCTGCCTAAAGGAATCGCGCTGGCAGATGCACATTTTTGGAGTCCGGTGCAAGCGGAGTTCATCAGGAAAGCCCATGATGAGGATGCTCAATGGTCTGCAGCGGTGGACGAGTTGGCGGCGCGGCTGAGTTAGTCCTCGGGCAAACCCCTAGTTACAGCGTGGCACGTGCTTTGCTAGTATTCAAACCAGAAGCTGACTAAATGGTCAGTTTCTGGTTTGTTAACGGCGAAAGCCAACAAGGAGTTGCCCGCGTGTCCACTTCAACCTCTCCCGACGTTCGGCCTGGCCGACTAAGCGCTTCTGAGTACGCGCTGCGATTTGGCGATGCCACGCCGCGCATGACCCCGGCCCAGGCCGTATTGGAAGCCGAGCGCTGCCTGTATTGCTTTGATGCCCCCTGTGCCACGGCCTGCCCCACCAGTATTGACGTGCCCTCGTTCATCAAGCGCATTGCTGACGGCAACCTGCGTGGCTCGGCCAGCGCCATTCTGGACGCCAACCCCCTAGGCGGCATGTGTGCCCGGGTTTGCCCCACTGAAAATCTGTGCGAAGCCGTGTGCGTGCGCAACACCCAGGAAGAAGGCAAGCCCGTGGCCATTGGGCGCTTGCAGCGCTTTGCCGTGGATGCGCTGCTGGAGAGCGCACAGCCGCAAATTTTTACGCGAGCCCCCGACACCGGCAAACGAGTCGCGGTGGTGGGTGCCGGTCCGGCGGGGCTGGCCTGCGCTTACACGCTGGCACGCGAGGGCCACAACGTGGTGGTGTTTGATGCGCGACCCAAGGCGGGCGGTCTGAATGAATACGGTTTGGCCAGTTACAAAACGCCTGACAACTTTGCCCAGGCGGAAGTGCAGTGGCTGCTGGGCATTGGCGGCATCGAGATTCGCACCGACTGGACACTGGACAGCGTGGCGCAACTCGATGCACTGAGAGCGGACTATGACGCCCTGTTTTTGGGCATGGGCCTGAGCAGCACGCACCAGCTCGGGGTGCCAGGTGAGACTTTGAACGGTGTGCAAGACGCGATTACTTTCATTGCCCATTTGCGCCAGGCGGATGATCTGTCAACGCTGCCCGTTGGTCGGCGCGTGGTGGTGATTGGTGGCGGCATGACGGCGGTGGACGCCGCGGTGCAGTCCAAATTACTGGGCGCTGAAGAGGTGCACATCGTGTACCGGCGAGGCGTTGAGGCCATGTCGGCCTCAACCGCTGAGCAAGCCTGGGCGCAAACCAACGGCGTCACGATTCACCACTGGTTGGCCCCGCTTGAGATTGAGGCACACCCGCAGGCCGCAGGTCAGGTAGGCGCTATCAGCTTCGCTCGGCAGGCTTTGGTCAATGGCCAGTTAAAAGCCACCGGCGAGACCGAGACCTGGCCGGCTGATATGGTGCTGAAGGCGATTGGCCAGAAGCTGGGCAACCCCGTGCTGGCGCAAGCCGGATTTACCCTGACTGAGGGGCGACTGGCCACCGATGCTGTCGGTTTGACCAGCAGAGAAGGCGTCTGGGCCGGGGGCGATTGCCGCGCCGGGGGGCTGGACCTGACGGTGGAAGCGGTGGAGCACGGCAAGCAATCTGCCAAGGCCATTCACGCCTGGCTTGGCACACAGGCCTCAACGAATTGAAAGACCCTCATGGCTAATCTGACATCAAACTTTGCTGGCATCCAAAGCCCCAACCCCTTTTGGCTCGCCTCGGCGCCGCCCACTGACAAAGCCGTTAACGTCAACCGCGCTTTCGAGGCCGGATGGGGCGGCGTGGTGTGGAAAACACTGGGCGAGGCTGGGCCGCCGGTGGTCAATGTGAATGGTCCGCGCTACGGTGCCCTGCTCACGCCAGACCGGCGTTTGATGGGCTTCAACAACATCGAACTCATTACCGACCGCGACCTGGAAATCAACCTGCTTGAGATCACCGAGGTGAAACGCAACTGGGCAGACCGCGCGATGATCGTGTCCTTGATGGTGCCTTGCGTCGAGGAATCCTGGAAGGCGATTTTGGCGCGGGTGAATGACACCGGCGCTGACGGCATTGAGCTTAACTTTGGCTGCCCACATGGCATGAGCGAGCGCGGCATGGGTGCCGCCGTCGGCCAGGTGCCCGAGTACATTGAAATGGTCACGGCCTGGTGCAAGCACTATTCCACATTGCCGGTGATTGTGAAGCTCACCCCCAACATCACCGATGTACGTTTGCCAGCGCGCGCCGCTAAAAAGGGCGGGGCCGATGCGGTCTCGCTCATCAACACCATCAACTCCATCATGGGCGTTGACCCGTATTCGTTGACCATGAGCCCATCGACTGGGGGTAAAGGCTCGCACGGTGGCTACTGCGGCCCCTCAGTCAAACCGATTGCGCTCAACATGGTGGCCGAGATTGCGCGCGACCCGCTGACTGCCGGACTGCCCATCTCGGGCATTGGCGGTGTGGGCACCTGGCGTGATGCGCTGGACTACATCGCGCTGGGCGCAGGCAATGTGCAAGTGTGTACGGCGGCGATGGTGTATGGCTTCAAGATTGTTCAGGAAATGAGCGACGGGCTGTCCAACTACATGGACGAGATGGCCTTCACGTCCATAGAAGACATTCGCGGTAAAGCGCTGCCCACTGTGTCGGATTGGCGCTATCTGAACCTGAACCACATCAGCAAAGCAGTGATCAACCAGGACAGTTGCATCCAATGCGGGCGCTGCCATATTGCCTGCGAAGACACCTCGCACCAAGCCATTTCAGCCATGAAAGACGGCAAGCGCTTCTTTGAGGTGAAGGAAGACGAATGCGTGGGCTGCAACCTGTGCGTGGTAGTTTGCCCGGTGCCTGAGTGCATCACCCTGCGCGACTTGGTCCCTGGCGAGACTGACCTGCGTACAGGCAAAATCGTGAGTGCCGAGCATGCCGACTGGACTGGCCATGTGAACAACCCGATGCGCACCGTGCTGGCGTAATTTTTTAAAGGACGAAACCATGAGCAAGCTATTTATTCGCGGCGGAAAGGTCGTCAACGCCGACCGGGCGTTCCGGGCCGACGTGCTGTGCGAGGACGGAAAAATTGTGGTGGTGGGCGAGAATCTGAGCGTACCCGCTGACGCCACGGTAGTGGACGCTGGTGGCCAGTATGTGATGCCCGGCGGCATTGACCCGCACACCCACATGCAGCTGCCCTTCATGGGCACGACCACGATGGACGATTTCTTTACCGGCACCGCCGCAGGACTGGCGGGCGGAACCACCACCATCATCGACTTTGTGATTCCCAGCCCCCGGCAGTCCTTGATGGAGGCCTACCAAACCTGGCGCGGCTGGGCTGAAAAATCAGCGTCCGACTACTCATTTCACATGGCCATTACGTGGTGGGATGAGAGCGTCAAGCACGACATGGGGACGCTGGTGCACGATGAGGGCATCAACAGCTTCAAACACTTCATGGCCTACAAAAACGCCATCATGTGCGACGATGAAACGCTGGTCAACAGCTTCAAGCGCTCGCTGGAGTTGGGCGCCATGCCCACCGTGCATGCCGAAAACGGTGAGCTGGTTTTCTTGCTGCAACAAGAAGTTAGGGGTATGGGCATCATGGGGCCTGAAGGCCACCCGCTCTCGCGACCGCCAACGGTAGAGGCCGAGGCGGCCAACCGGGCGATAGCGATTGCCGAGGTGCTAAACGTGCCTATTTATGTGGTGCATGTGTCCTGCCAGGAATCGGCTGACGCGATTGCCCGCGCCCGCGCTCGGGGTCAGCGCGTGTATGGCGAGGTGCTGGCGGGCCATTTGGTGGTGGACGACAGCGTGTACCGCCACCCCGACTTTGCTACAGCCGCCGCGCATGTGATGAGTCCCCCGTTTCGCCCCAAAACCCACCAAGAGGCGTTGTGGCGTGGTTTGCAATCGGGCAATCTGCACACCACCGCCACTGATCATTGCACTTTTTGTGTGGCACAAAAGGCAGCGGGCAAAGATGATTTTTCGAAAATTCCCAACGGCTGCGGCGGCATTGAAGAGCGTCTGGCCGTGATTTGGGACGCTGGTGTCAACACCGGTCGCCTGACGCCTTCCGAATTCGTCGCCATCACCTCGGCCAACACGGCCAAGCTTTTTAATATTTACCCGCAAAAAGGCAGTGTGTCGGCAGGCGCAGATGCTGACTTGGTGGTGTGGGACCCCGCAGGGACCAAAACGCTGTCGGTCAAAACCCAGCACAGCAAGGGCGATTTCAATATCTTTGAAGGCCGGACTGTGCGGGGAATTCCCACCCATACCGTGAGTCAGGGCAAGCTGGTGTTTGTGCAAGGCGACTTGCGTGCTGAGCGGGGGGTGGGGCGTTATATCAAGCGGCCTGCTTTTGGGGCTAACTTTTCGGCGGTCCAGCTTCGGGCTGAGACTTTGAAGCCTTCGGCGGTTGTGCGCTGATGGATTGGTGCCTGCCGGTATGGGCATCGCCTGGGGCCTCATCTGTTTCTGCTGAAACAGAAAATCGGCTCCAGGCGTTGCCCACACCGGCGAGTACGAGCCTGACGAGCGAGGGGCGATTAAGTCACACAAGGCATGTGCGCCAACACCTGCGGGGAGTGTGGGGTGTGCCGATGGTCCGATTTTCTGTCTCAGCAGAGACAGATGAGGCCCCCCGGCATACCCCGCACTCTCCGTGACAGAAATAATGACCAGCAAAAATCCAGGAGAAAAAAATGACCGAAACCACCCTAAACATAGACACCCTGCGCATCAACGGTGACCGCCTGTGGGCCTCGCTCATGGAGCTGGCCCAAATTGGCGCTACCCCCAAAGGCGGCGTTTGTCGCCTCACCCTCACCGACCTCGACAAACAGGGCCGTGATCTGGTGACGCGTTGGGCACGCGAGGCCGGCATGACTGTGACCATCGACAAAATTGGCAACGGCTTCATGCGCCGCGCCGGACGCAACAACAGCTTGCCACCCATTGCCACCGGCAGCCACATCGACACCCAACCCACGGGCGGCAAGTTTGATGGCAACTACGGCGTACTGGCGGGGCTGGAGGTGGTGCGCACCCTGAACGACCACGGCATCGAGACCGAAGCGCCGATTGAGGTGAGTTTTTGGACCAACGAAGAAGGCTCGCGCTTTGTGCCGGTGATGATGGGCTCGGGCGTGTTTGCCAAAGCCTTCACGCTGGCGCACGCCTACGCGGCAAAAGACACCGAGGGCAAAACGGTGGGCGAAGAACTGGCCCGCATTGGCTACATTGGCGAGCAAGAGCCGGGTGACCACCCGATCGGTGCATTTTTTGAAACCCACATCGAACAAGGTCCGGTGCTGGAAGACCACGACGTCACCATTGGCGTGGTGCAAGGCGTGCTGGGTATTCGCTGGTTTGACTGCACTGTGACTGGTATGGAAGCCCACGCCGGACCTACCCCGATGGCGCTGCGCAAAGACGCGATGCAGGTCGCCACCCATCTGATGCAAGAAGTGGTGGCCGCCGCCCTGCGCCACGCGCCGCACGGTCGCGGCACGGTCGGCATGGTGCAGGTACACCCCAACAGCCGCAATGTGATTCCGGGGCGCGTCAAATTCAGCATTGATTTGCGCAACGCCACTGACGCGCTGGTCGACCAGATGGCCGACGAGGTCAAAGCGTTTGCCGCCCAATTGAGTACCAAGACGGGTTTATCGATCCTGATTGAGCCGGTATCAAGCTACTCCGCCCAAGGCTTTCACCCCGATTGCATCGACGCCGTGGCACGGGCCGCCAAGAAGCTGGGTTACTCCAACATGCCGGTGGTCTCAGGCGCTGGGCACGATGCGGTTTACATGGCCAAACTGGCGCCCACAGGGATGATTTTTATCCCCTGCAAAGACGGCATCAGTCACAATGAAATTGAAGACGCCAAGCCCGAGCACATCACCGCCGGGTGTAATGTGCTGCTGCACGCCATGCTGGAGCGGGCAATGCCCACAGCTTGAATTTATGAAAAATAGAGCTACAAGCGCCTAAATACATGCTCAAGCTGCTTTTATTTTTATAGCAAATTTAATGTAAGTCCGACTGAAAAGATACTCGCTAAATGCTCGATTTACTGGTCAAAAATGCCACGTTGCCCGATGGCCGCACCAACATGTCCATTGCGGTGCTGGATGGAAAAATTGTTGAAGTTTCCCCCGGGCTGGACGTGCCGGCCGCAGAGGTGCTGGAGGCGCAAGGTCTGCTGGTCAGCCCGCCGTTTGTGGACGCCCACTTTCACATGGACGCCACGCTCAGCTACGGCTTGCCGCGCGTCAACGCCTCGGGCACGCTGCTGGAAGGCATCGCTTTGTGGGGCGAACTCAAACCCCTGCTCACCCAAGAGGCGCTGATAGCGCGGGCGCTGGCCTACTGCGACTGGGCCGTGGCCAAGGGCCTGCTGGCTATTCGCACCCATGTGGATGTGTGTGACCCGCGCCTGCTGGCCGTCGAGGCGCTGCTCGAAGTCAAGCGCCAGGTAGCGCCCTACCTTGATTTGCAGTTGGTCGCCTTCCCCCAGGACGGCGTGCTGCGTGGACCACTGGGGCCAGACCAGCACCTCAACAACCTCAAGCGCGCACTGGATTTAGGGGTAGATGTGGTGGGCGGCATTCCTCACTTTGAGCGCAGCATGGCCGACGGCGCCTTGAGCGTGCGGCTGCTGTGCGAGCTGGCCGCCGAGCGCGGCTTGCGCGTGGACATGCACTGCGATGAGTCTGATGATCCGTTGTCGCGCCATGTGGAAACGCTGGCTTTCGAGACCCAACGCCTGGGCCTGCAAGGCCGCGTGACCGGCTCGCACCTCACCTCCATGCACAGCATGGACAACTACTACGTGAGCAAGTTGCTGCCGTTGATGGCCGAGGCGCAGTTGCAGGTGGTGGCCAACCCGCTGATCAATATCACCCTGCAAGGCCGCCACGACACCTACCCCAAGCGCCGAGGCATGACGCGCGTGCCTGAGTTGTTGGCTGCAGGCATTAACGTGGCGTTTGGCCACGACTGTGTGATGGACCCTTGGTACTCACTGGGCAGTGGCGATATGCTGGAAGTGGCACACATGGGCCTGCATGTGGCGCAAATGACCAGCCAGGCTGCCATGCGCCAATGCTTTGATGCGGTCACCGTCAACCCGGCCCAGCTTATGGGCCTGGCGGGTTATGGCTTAGAGGTGGGTTGTTTTGCCGATTTTTGCTGGCTGCAAGCGCGTGACCCGGTAGAAGCCTTGCGTTTGCGGGCCACGCGCCTCAAGGTGTTTAGGCGCGGAAAGTTGCTGGCCCAAAGCCCAGCGGCTACCAGCCAGCTGCACTTGCCAGGGCGCCCCACCCAGACTTCTTGGATGACCTGAAGTTTGAGGGTTTAGCGCCCCAGAATCGGGAACAGTTTGATCAGACCGTCCGACATCACTTCCACCGACAGCGCCGCCAAAATCAGGCCCATCAGCCGGGTCATCACGTTGATGCCGGTTTTGCCCAAAACACGGGCAATGGGCTGCGCCAGTGAAAAGCACAGGGCAGTGGCCAAGGCAATGACCACGCCGTAGCCCACCAGCGTGCCCAATTGCAAAAAGGTTTTGGCCTTGTCGGCGTAAATCACCACCGTAGACATAGTGGCCGGGCCGGTTAGCAAAGGAATGGTGAGCGGCACCACCGCGATGCTGGCGCGGGCGGCTGCGTCGTGCATTTCTTCTTCGTTGGATTTGGCCTCGGCCGGTTGCGCATTCAGCATGGCCAGCGCCGAGGTTAGCAACAGCATGCCGCCGCCCACCTGAAAACTGGCCAATGAAATGCCAAAGAAAGCCAGGATGTGCAGGCCCATCAACGCACTCACGGCGATCACCACGAAACTGCTGAATGACGCGATCCAGATGGTGCGGATGCGCTGTTCGCGAGAAAAGTCTTGCGTGTAGTGAATAAAAAAAGGCACGATGGCCAAGGGGTTGACGATGGCCAGCAGAGTGACCAGAGGTTTGAAATCCATGAAATCTTTCTTTTTTCTAACGTCCGCCCGCCACGTCGATGAACGACCCGGTGGTGTAACTTGACTCATCCGAAAGCAGCCAAATTATGGCGTGTGCCACTTCCAGCACGCTACCGGCACGCTGCACGGGAACCATCGGCGCCATGAGCCGCGCTCGGTCCGGCTGGCCGCCTGAGGCGTGAATCTCGGTTTCAATAATGCCGGGGCGCACCGCATTGACCCGGATGCCTTCGGTGGCTACCTCTTTCGCCAAGCCCACGGTGAAGGTGTCAATCGCCCCTTTGCTGGCTGAATAGTCGACATACTGCCCCGCCCCACCCAGCCTTGCGGCCACGCTGGAGAGGTTGACAATGGTGCCGCCTTGACCACCGTAGCGCGTGCTCATGCGTTTGACGGCTTCGCGGGTACACAAAAAGCTGCCCAACACGTTCACATCAAACATGCGTTTGAGGCGCGCCACGCTCATCTCGTCCACGCGGGCGGCGACGTCCACGATGCCCGCGTTGTTGACCAGCGCGGTGAGGGGGCCAAATTTGGCGTCTATTTTCTCGAACATCGCAAGCACCTGCGACTCGTCCTCAACGCGCGCCTGCACGGCCATGGCGCTGCCGCCTACCGCCCTGATTTGACGCACCACCTCGTCGGCGGCAAGGGAGTTGCTGGCGTAATTGACCGCCACCGCGTAGCCTTTTTGCGCGGCAAGCAAGGCGGTGGCCGCGCCAATGCCGCGCGAGCCGCCGGTAATGAGGATGGTTTTGTTCATGGGGATCGGTGCAGCAGGGTTGGAATTGGGTTAAAAACCGAGGATAAATTGTCTTCATGTTAGCCGTTGCCCGGATGGACGAGGGCGACAGAAGCATTTACCGGCACAAGCTATAAACCCAAGCAGGAGACACATCAAACATGACTATTGACTACTACTTTGCCCCGCAAAGCCCTTGGACCTACTTGGGTCACACCCGCTTGTTGGCCATGGCCGAGGCGGCACAAGCCACGGTTCGCGTGCTGCCCGCTGATTTTGGCCAGATTTTTGCCCAATCAGGCGGCTTGCCATTGCCCAAACGAGCGCCGCAGCGCCAAGCGTATCGTCTGCTGGAATTGGCGCGCTTTCGGGATGCCTTGCAACTGCCTTTGAATGTGCAACCCCAGTATTTCCCGGTAGCCGCAGACCCTTCGGCCCGACTCATCATTGCAGCCGATTTGCAAAACGGGGCGCAAGCCTCGCTGCAACTCAGTGGCGCCGTGTTTGCCGCCGTCTGGGCGCAAGAGCGCGATATTGCCAACCCCCAAACCCTGGCCGAATTGCTGGCTGAGTGCGGTTTGGCGCCTGAACTGCTGGCTCATTCCCACAGCGCCACCGTGCAAGACCAGTACGACGCCAACACCCGCGCGGCGATTACAGCCGGTGTGTTTGGTGCGCCCAGTTACTGCCTGGGGGACGAGATTTTCTGGGGCCAAGACCGTCTCGATTTTCTTGAACGCCAACTCAAAACCCTGTAACCACCTTTTTGAAAAGAATAACTATGGCGACCTTCATTGAGCTTACTGCCGCCGATGGCTTTAAATTCCCCGCCTACGAGGCGCGCCCCACCGGCCCCGCCAAGGGCGCCATTGTGGTGCTGCAAGAGATTTTTGGCGTCAATGCCCACATTCGCGCGGTGGCCGATGGTTATGCCGCGCATGGCTACGTGGCCATTGCGCCGGCCACTTTTCACCGGGTCAAGCCGGGTGTTGAGCTGGGTTACACCCAAGAAGACATCGGGGCTGGCGTCGTTTTGAAGTCGGCGGTAGAAGCCTTGCCTGCCCCCGGCGTGATGCAAGACATTCAGGCTGCCGTGGACTACGCCGCCCAAGCCAGCGGCACATCGAGCCAGCTCGGCCCCGTGGGTGTGGTGGGCTATTGCTGGGGTGGGCTGCTGACTTGGCGCGCCGCCTGCCTGCTCACCGGCGTGCGTGCGGCCGTGCCGTATTACGGCGGTGGCATGACCTCACCCGCCGAGATCGCCCGCAGCCCACAATGCCCGGTGCGCGTGCATTTTGCCGACAACGATGCCTCTATTCCCCTGGATGGTGTGGCTGCCTTCAAACAAGCACATCCCGAAGTCGAGGTGCTCATGTACCCCGCCACCCACGGCTTCAACTGCGACCACCGAGGCGCTTACGATGCTGCCGCAGCAGCTTTCGCAAAAGAGCGCACGCTGGTGTTTTTTGCACAGCATTTGGGATGAAATTGCCGGTGTTAATAATTTAAATGGTTTAAGCCTCTAGTCCCCACTGACAGTGCTTGAGCAGCTATTATTTAAGCAGCAAATAAACTAGCGGGAGGTGTGGTTGATGTAGTTTTTCCGCCAGAAATAAAGCACCAAACTCACGGCGACGAAGACCATCAGGCCCATCGCAAACCAGAAGCCATTGGTTTGGTGCAGCAGCGGGATGTATTCAAAGTTCATACCAAAAATACCTGAAATCAGGTTCAAAGGCAAAAAGATGGCGGTGAGTACGGTGAGC